>QMSF01000093.1 GCA_003649565.1 Thermoprotei archaeon
TAACTATATTACCTGAAAGCGCAAGCTCAGGTATGGGTATTCTCTCAAATGCTACCCTCTTATCGATACTATTGCTTGTTAAGCCGATGCACGAATACCATGACGATGTGAGGTCAAGCTCTTCAACGATTTTGCCTGCAGCTTTCATTAATGCCCAGCATTGATTGGCTTCTTCAAGCCTCGATGCATTGCCTATGAATAGACCTCTTATCCTACTTAGAATGCCTAGAACCTCCTTAATGCCCAGTTGCTCAGGATTTTCGATGAACTTCACAGCCTCCTCATATGATGGAGGAGTTGGAATTGCCGCTTTTTTACCAATAACAATTTCTCCTATAGCAGCATCTGAAACCACCTTGGGCTCACAGCTTATGTCGTATTTGGCTCTTGAGTTTAGTATTGTTAGCATCAAGACTCCTCACCTAGAGAATCACAGCTTAGAGGGCAAAAAACTGGTAATCCCATTATCTTGGCTGCTCCTTTGACGGTAACGCCATAAACTATAGTGTGAACGCCTTTCTCCTTGCATAGCTTCAACAAGTCAAAAAGGGTTCCATTAACTATAGCGCTTCCAGTTATGCATGCCACGTCAGCCCACTCGATGACCCTCGGATTTTCATCTCCGCTCAGAATTTCAACGCCGTACTTCACTTTTCCTATGTTATCCGGGTTTAAGTCGGTTACCTTAACCTCCCTAAATCTAGCCGTCGTGGCTTTCACATGGCCAGGCTGAAAGCCTATATGAGCAACCCTAACGTTTCTCCCAAACATCCTCTCTATTTCATCGGCGAGCATCTCACCGCATCTCTCAGGTGCATCTTTACGGCAATGAATAGTGCCGCATATCTCGCCGGTCATAGCCATAAGGCAGTTCAAGCAAGAAAAGAGCAAGGCTCTATCTCTGGAGCTATTAATATCAACTTTCAATAGCTCTCTGACTTTACATTTAATTTGTGAAGGAGCGTCAGTAAAGGCTTGACCATGAAACCCCCTAATCTCACAGTCAACTATAACCTCCTTGCCCTTCATAAGTGCGTAATCCATAGATGAAAACGAGACAAAGCTAGCACCTAAAACCCTCACATTAGCCTCTTCCTCTTCAACATTAAGCTGCTTGGCTCTCCTTAATGCTCCTTCAAGAAACACGGTGTAGTCCACGTTCATAGCAGTGCTCACCACAACTCTCAAGAGCCTCTTAGAGGTCCCTCAAGCCAACTAAGCAAATACGCTTTTAGAGGTTTCTGGCTCTGCAAGCCGGAGCTTCAATAAGTCGGCTGAAGAGACACATGGAAGTTTAAGTAATGGTGTATAACGTTTAATTTAGAGATGAGTGTCATAACACCATTCGATCCATGGAGAGGTAGATTATGCACATGCCCTCCAAAGTACAGCTTCTCTCCATATACTGGCTGTAGCCACAGCTGCCTCTACTGCTACGCTTCATCATACATTAGGCGCTTCAACGAGTCAAAGCCTAAAGCAGACTTAGAACGTAGATTACTCAAGAGCTTAGCAAAGATAGACAAGAGGCTGCCAATATCAATAGCTAATAGCTCAGATCCCTACCCGCCAATAGAGCGAAACCTAGAGCTGATGAGAAACAGCCTAAGAATACTACTGCCAAGGGGGCTCAAGGTCATGATAATAACGAAATCAGACATCATAGCTAGAGACGTAGACTTAATATCAAAAGGTAATTGCGCCGTCAGCTTCACGATAACGACTCTCGAAGACAAGATAACATCAGTAATAGAGCCTAGAGCTCCCAAGCCCAAGGATAGACTCAAGGCAATCAAGGTATTAAGCGAAGCAGGAGTTCCATGCATAGTCAGAATAGACCCAATAATACCAGGATTAAACGATGATGAAAAAGGCGTAAAGAAGTTAGTCGAAGAAGCTGTGAAGGCAGGAGTTAAACACATATCGTCATCGACGTACAAGGCCAAACCAGATAACCTAGCTAGAATGGTGAGGGCTTTTCCAGACAAAGCAGGGTACTGGCGTAAGCTATACTATGAAGAGGGCGTTAAGATAGGCGCCTCAAGATACATGAGAGAGGACTTGAGGCTTAACCTAATGAAGATGGTTAAGGAGATAGTTGAAGAGCATGGATTAACCTTCTCGACGTGCAGAGAGGGCTTCCCCCAATTAACGACAAGCCCAACATGCGATGCAACACACCTGATACCAATGAGAATTAAAGTCAAAGGCCTCGAGAATAGCTGTCAAGCAAATATGTGATAATGGAGGTCAAATGCATATGAGCTACATAATAGCATTATGCAGTCGCTGTAAAGCTCCTGCATACTTTAAAGAGGGGAAGAAAACGTGGAAATGCCCTTACTGTAGCTATGTAAATGAAGCTGATAAAAGCAAGGCGATTAATAGAGCTACGTCAATTAAAGACGCCATAACGATAATCCAGGAACTGAAAAAGGCGAAGAGCACATCAAGCGGCCAAGAGCCCTTTAAAAGAGCATCAGAATTATCATAACCCTCCTTCCAAAAAGCCTAAGTCCAATATTGAGGTCTCTCCGTCTCTCTTATGATACTCGGATGGTCATCGGCAAATCTCCATTTGCCTGAACCCATGGCCAGTATCACTATCTTTAGCTCCTCGCCTAGCTTATCATTTATGAGGACTTCATGCTCCAAATGAGAGATCAAAGCATCACATATGACAGGGCCGACAATGCGATCTTTGGCTACAACAGAGACTTCAAGAGCATCACGAATCAAATAGTTTTTGACAGGGCCACCAGCAGTTCCAAGCTCAATAAGCTCAGAATCAGGAGGCGGAGGCCATAAATCGAGCTCTCTAGCAAGACCAAGAGGTATAAGCAGCTGAGGCTTCTCAGTTTCAAACCCCGAATTCGCTAATGCCGAAGTCTCAATAGTCTTATCGCTTCTTCTCGCCTTTATCCTGAGCTTCACCCTTAATGCCACTAGCTTCACCCAAGAGGTATATGTGGCCTATCCTACGCCTAATCACATATATGTGGCCTATTCTGCCAGCAGGCTTAACCAAAGCTATACACCATAAATAGTAAAGATTGTCCTCATATATAATTCCTGTTAGTACTCATTGAAGCACCTCCTACATGGAGAGCCCTTATTTACCTCTGTCCTCTTCAGGGAATAAATGGTGGACCATGGCTCGGAGGCGAAGAGGCTTCTTCGATGACATATTTAGGAAATTCGATGAGCTATTTGAGAGAATAGAGGAGGAAATAACTGAAGGTCTTGCTGGTTATGAAGACTTCAAGAGAGGCTTTAGCAGCATGTATTCAGTGACGGTGACATACGACGAGTATGGAAGACCTATAGTGAAGGTGACGGCTCAAGGAGATGTTGATCGAAGAGAAATCGAGGAGTACGTTAGAAGCCGTTATCCCAACGCCAAAATAGTCTGGGAAGGCGAGGAAAGGCCCCTACACATCAAGCCAATAGAGGAAAGCCATGTTAGAGAGGTTCAAATAGAGGAAACCGAAAAGCCAAGACAAAGACCTCGAGGTACTGAGATAATAGAAGTGGACTCTAAAAAGCCGAAGGTTTATGAGATAAAGATTGAAGACGATGAAAAAGGCAAAAAATGGCGAGAAATAAAGATAGAATAGAAGGGGGCTCTACTTCATGAAGTCGGTTAATGGCTTAGCTGAGACCTGCTTTTCAGTAGATGCCTTGCCGTGACTTCTAACCTTATGTATCCTAAGACCCCTCTCGGATTGAAACTCTCTGCCGCATATTTCACATTTGTAGCTCATGGCTACACCCCCTGTTCTGCATATCTCGTAAATTGATGATAGCACTAGCCCTTATCAATTTATATAACGTTAACCCGTGAATTCTCAATCCAAATATGCGGATTCTACCTTTATACCCATACTCTCAAGGACGTTTTTAGCTTTTAAGAGGGCTTCTCTTGATGGAAGGCCTATGGCAACGCCAGATAGCAAGACGGGCTTTAGAGGCCCCCCATGCATCATCAATAGGCTTTAGCACACTTCCATCAAACAGCCTGGCTTTGACCTCATAACCATGAAGCCTCTTATGTATCGTGACTCTATCAACATTACCTATTGAGGTTGATGAGAGAATCCTATTAAAGCCATGTTTAGCAAGTCTATCTTCAAGCTCGGTATCCTTGAAAGCAGCATTCTCTATAACCCTTCGAACTTCAGGTGAAGTGAGGAAAGTTGGCTTGAGAAAGCGTGTGACCTAAAGCTTACCTCGCTATCTGACACAGCTAAAACTCCAACTCCAAGAATCTTAACTGTCAATCTATACCATAGCCTCTCAGGAACATAGAATATTGGAATTCCTTGCAGAGTCATATGATTAATGATAGCTTAAATAACATATTAAACTTGAGGAGAATTAAAAGCATAATTACCCTCTTAGCTTGCAAGCATCAGAGTGAAAAAGCCTTTCTAGATTACTCGTTAAATCAAAGATTTCTAGGCATGACAGGTAAGCTGGGGCTCTCACAATAGCCTTCGTATAATCACCACAATGCTCGTAGAGAATGCAAGAGCTCTCTAAGGAGTTATGCTTAAAGCTTTTATTTAAGCTACCATAACGCTTTAAGAAAAAAGATGGGTTATAGAAAGTTTTAGGAGAATAGTTTTTCAGCTATTTTGGCCACTCTCTTGCCTAGCTCATAACACTCCTTTTTAGCTTGCTCATCGGGCGATCCATTAGCTGCAGCTCCATAGTGACCGCCAGTCGATATAGGGCCTCCGCATACTATCATGCCGTGTATCAGCATCGCTTGAAGAATAGCTAGCATAGTAGTTTCTCTTCCACCAGCTCTATGATGCGAAGA
>QMSF01000094.1 GCA_003649565.1 Thermoprotei archaeon
ATCAAAAAGACTGGTGCTTCAACCGTCGTATTTACATGTGCAGGATGCTATAACACACTAAAGAAACATTATCCAGAATGGTATGAGGGTGAACTAGGTGTCGAAATGCTTCATGCCTCAGAATTCGTGGTAAAGCTCATTAAAGATGGGAGATTGAGCATTAAGAAGCCTATAGAGATGAACGCTACATACCATGATCCATGCCATTTAGGTCGAGGTGTCGGCGTCTATGAGCCGCCAAGAGAACTCATCAAGCTAATAAAAGGCTTAAAGTTCACGGAAATGGAGAGGTCACGTGAAAACGCATTTTGTTGTGGTGCTGGCGGCGGAGTCAAGGGGGGTCTACCCGATTACGCTCTTGAAATTGCAACTGATAGAGTTAAAGAGGCATTGAAGTTAGGTGTCAATACGCTAATCTCAACATGCCCATTCTGCAAGAGAAACCTCAAAGACGCCGTGCAAGCCCTCAAGGTTGATATGAACATTATTGACTTAATAGAGATCTTAGACAAAGTAACATGAAGCATCCAACAATTCTTTTACATTTTTTCTTCTTTAGTATTGATGCGACCCTCCTAATAGTCCTTTATTCTGTAAAAAGAGGGGGCAGCAGCGTGATCAGGGTTTAGGCTTCCATCCTCCGACGGGCGGCTTTAAGTTAGGTGGTGGAGGATTAGGAGAACCTATTCTGAAGCTCTCTCTAGTCTCTTTTCGGATCCAACGTGGTCTATACCATAACGGGAAGTTTAGTTTTATGGCTCCCTCTTCAAATTTTGGACACTCCTTTACACAACATCCACCATACCAACACTCATCTGGATAAAGTACAATGGGTGGCTTCCCTTTTTCCGGATTTGGCATTAAAACGTTCATCGTGCACACTTCAACGCATTTATTACAGCCATCACAGACCTTAGGGTCAAATATTATTGGTCTATAGGGTGGCTCATTAGGTTGCATATAGACCTTCTTCACCATGGCTTATACACCTCGTAGTTCTCTTGGTAAGAAGACTTGAAAGGAGGTTTGAGCCAGTAATTGAATGGCAATTCACCGATCTTTACAGTGCCACCTTCATTTCTTATGGTTATGAATTTCCTCCATTCTGGCGGATCGAGCTGAGGATAATCAAGCCTGTAAAAGCCCAAATACTCGCTGCTAGCTCTTCTGGCTAGTGATGCGTGTAGAACTATTTCAGCTATTACAAGTATATTCAAGACCTCGAGAGCTCGTATGAGCTCATGAGGATTCCTCGCATATAACTCCTTGGCCTCCTTTTCTTTGATCTCCTTAATCCATATAAGTCCTATATTTAAGAGATCTTCGTTCTTATAGTCGCCGCAATACTCCCTCATGACCCTGCATATTCCAGCATTAAGCTCCTTCCAGCAAATACCCTCTTCACGTTCAATTAAACTGTAAATTCTCTTTTCCTCTTCATCAACTTCACTCCAATTAATGCTAGGAGCTGAAGCACTTTTCGCGTAGTCAGCTGCCTTAGCGCCAGCCCATCTACCAGAAGTTGCTGCGCATGAGGCTGCCGCCGAGCCTGCTATGATACATCCAGCAGCGTAAAGCCCTTCTATATTCGTCTTGAGATTCCAATCAACGACTAAACCTCCCTTACTTCCAGAGCCAACAGCGGAATCCCTAAAATTCGCAGGTACTTTTCCAAACCAGTCAAGCCATTTGGTCTCACTGCCATACTGCCAATATGCTTGCAGCATGTCCTTATCAGGATCGAAACCCGCTCTTGTGTAGTTATAATATATAGGAATGTTAGTTTTACCCTCTTGGCCAACCATAAGCCCGAAAATAGCCTTTCTTTCATGCTCTGGCATGCTTGGAAGATCAGCATAAAATGGAGGCGTTAATTCCCCTTTCTCAACAAGCTCGCTTAAGTTTGGGGTTATCCTTGGGCCTAGATACTTATGTGATCCTCTACCTGAGTAAATGCTCCCGCCAATTAACATAAATTTCTGTCCTGGAGAAGGCTTTGTAACTTCATCGGGTGTCCTGAGAGGTCTTCCATCACGATCAACGAAGGGCACCTCTCTCCCTTTAGAATCAACGATTCTACAGGGATACCACGTATTTGCTGGATTCCCAATGCCGAAGGAGGGCCAGCTAAAGATCCCTATTCCAGCTGCTGGCCCTGAGGACTCCATTAACGTCAGCATTGCACCTATCTTCCAAGCCATAGCAATGCCGTCGCCTGTTTCATTGGGCGGGTAAAAGGAAGAGAGTCCTACAGGATCTATAAACGACCAGAGCCTAGTAGAAACACCTGTAGAGAGCACTACAGCCTTTGCTCTAAACACGTAGAGCTCTCCTGTAAGCTGATCCACACCAATAGCGCCTGCAATTCGAGCTTCCTTACCATCATTACTTAAAAGCAAGCTTGTAATCATCACCCTATTGAAAATATCAACACCAAGCCTCCTACACTCATTAAATAACGCTGGTTTAAACGTGGTCCCCCAAACTCTTAGTGTGAATTTATTTTCATAGTCGTATGCGAAGAGAAGCTTCGTCTCGTCATCCCTAAAAGGTGCCCCTTTAAACTCATCCTCTGTATCCCTAATCTTAGCACCCATTCTCTCCATTTCCAAAAGAGTATCCCAAGCATCTCTACATCGAATATATCTCACAATTCCATTAGTATAACCTCCACAATGCTCAACTTCAGCCTCTGTAAGCTCTTCAGGTGCGACCTTGCTGCAAGGATTTGTAGCAGCATGCTGCCAATGATCAATTCCAGAACCTGCTGCACCACTCCTTATAACAGATGCCTTCTCAGCTATAGCCACTTTAACGCCTCTTCTAGCTGCCCTTATTGCAGCCCAGCATCCAGCCATTCCGCCGCCTACAACCAAGACGTCTACATCAACTTTATTCAAAGTATAATAGCGTATTGGGTATGGCCACTCCAACATCTTGGGTCTAATAAGATTTTTTCCACATAATACTTAAACTTTTCTAAGTAATCAGCAAACATACGACTTTATGCTTATAGTTAAAATCAAAAAGAATGCATGTTTTACTTAAGAAAAAATGTGAAGTTAAGAGAAAATCTTGGCTAAGAACTCTGGACTTTGAGGTTTCGTAGCATAGCTGGCGATGACGCATATGATAGCTGATATTGCAGCTGCGGTCATCCCTGCATATATTACTCCTAGCTTTGCAAAGCCATACCAGGCCGATATTCCTAAGGCTACAATAGTTCCACCCAACATCCCCGCTAGTATGCCACTTCCAGTAGCTCTCTTCCACCATATTGTAAGTAGTATTGGCACTAGAAAACCTCCTTTGAGTATTGCAACACCAACAGAGTATATTATGAACATTAGAGGAGGTGGGCTTATAGCTGGTAGTATTGGTAACAACCCCATTATGAGAGTGCTAATCATTGATAGCTTTGTGAGATATCTCTCATCTGCTTTTGGTCTAAAGAGCTGCTGATAGAAGTCTCTAACTATCGCTCCACTAACTATCAATAACATTGCATTAGTAGTGGACATTGCAGCAGCCACTACAGCTGTCATCACTATAGCATCTAATGCTGGTGGCAACAAGGTATGAGATAGTAAGGGTAATGCTTGATCAGGACTTGGAAGCTTTCCAAACATTACTCGAGCTGCAACACCAAAGTAATATGTTGGAAGCAAGGCTATCGTCAATATAACGACGCATAGAAGAGCTGACCATCTAAATACCTTGACCTCCTTCACAGTATAGAACTTTATCGCTACATGTGGCAAGTATCCTATGTGCAGAAAGAGACCTATGAAGAGGTATATGTACATTAGCAGTGGTATGCCTCCAGGTATTGATACAAGCTTAGGGCTTATCTCGGCAGCTTGAGCTACTAAAGAACCCCATCCGCCGAGGGCTATGACTACTAAGGGGGCCAATATCCCTATGCCAATCACTATAAGCATCATCTGGACAAAGTCCGTCCATACGACAGCCCTATAACCTCCCATAGCTGAATACACAGCAACTATAATTGCTGGTATGGCCATACCCCACACATAGGGCAACCCTAATAGCACTTCCAGCGTTCTTCCAACGCCAATGTATATTGCCTCTATGTAAAAGAACATCCCTACAAGCAATATCAGAGATGTCAACACTCGCAGGCTCTTACCTCTCTCAGGAAACCTAAAGGCGAGGAGATCAGGAAGGGTTATCGCCTTAAGTCGATCGGAGACTATCTTCATTCGAGGAGCAACTATCATGAAGGCAAAGAGCACTACCCCCAATATCCCTGCAGCACCCATTACAAGATGGGAAAGCCCCATCTTGTAATTTAAGCCAACACTCCCTATGAGCGATCCAGTGCTTATGTAACCAGCGCAAAACGTAAATGCCAATAACACAGCACCTAGGGTCCGCCTAGCCAAGAAGAAATCCGACAGCGTAGGTACAGCTTTTTTAAGCGACAATACGCCTATGATTATCATTACCACCAAATAGGCGATGAATATGCCCCAAGCTAGCATTAAGCCAATCCCCTCTCCTCCTCTCTTTCCACGACCAACGGCACATATCGCTTGTACAGCTTTAAGCCAAAGAGTATTGCCAGTATGTAGGCGGCTACCATTATTGGAATGAAAGTGAAGATTTCAATGGGCATCCCCAAAACCCACATACCTCAAGCCCCTTGTAAGTAGTTTTCAAACAAATGAATATAAAAGTTTTGCAGAAAGCTCATGGAATTCAAGTGGAAATTTGAATTTCCTAAATATGACCCTTGGGAGATATTGAATGCCGCTCATGTAGAGCTCTGGAATTGCTTTAATA
>QMSF01000095.1 GCA_003649565.1 Thermoprotei archaeon
AATAGGGTTCATAGCACGAGTACTTTCAATCTTTAAAGTTGAAAAAGTGGTGATATACCTCGACAAAACTACTGACCTCGATGAAAGAGGCCTAATAAGTAAGCTCTTTAACTACATACTTTGCCCTCAATACTTAAGGAGAAAGGTCTTTCCATTAGATCCTGATTTAAGATATGTAGGATTAATGCCTCCTTTAAATACTCCTAATCATCCATTGGAGAGGCGTATAAATGAAATACCGAAGATCTCATATCGAGAGGGTTTAGTTATAGGACAAAAGGGGCAAAATCGTTATATTGTCGATGTGGGACTCGAGAGGCCTGTTATTGTTCACAAAAGGAAAGCTTTACAGCATGGTGAAAGAGTGTTTTTGAAGCTCATTAAGAAAAACGATGATATTGAAGCTCGCTTAATAGAGAAGAAAGATATCCCCTACTACTTTGGGTTTGACATAGCAGTAACAGATATGAGCCTTAAAGAGGTTATAGCTTCATTTAAAAATAAAATGTTGATCGTAGCAACTTCAAAATATGGTAAGGAAATACAAGAAGAGGTGGAAAATTTGATGAGAAAGATGAAGTCGTATGATAATAAGGTACTACTCTTATTTGGCTCACCATTTAAAGGTTTATATGAAATTGCAAATGTTGAAGGATTTAATTTAGATGAAGAAGTCGATTTCACCTTAAATTTCATTCCTGAACAAGGTACAAAAACCGTTAGAATAGAAGAAGCACTATGCTCTGTACTAGCAATATTGAATTTCCTGTATCGAGTCTACAGCGAGGCAGGTTAAGATCATTTTAAAGAAATAAAGATTAAATAGGGGGTAGATATTTTACTTTCCAAAACAACGTCAAGCTTAGTCGTTCGAGGGGTTCAAATTGGGACGAGGAGTTCATGCGCCTCGTAGAGGGTCATTAGGGTTTTATCCTAGAGTGAGAGCTCGAAGAATAGTTGCTAGAATTAGGAGATGGCCTAGCATTGAAGTGGAAAAACCACAGTTATTGGGCTTCGCCGCATATAAAGCGGGTATGACTCATGCAGTCATAGTGGAAGATAGACCTACTAGTCCATTCTATGGTAGAGAGATGGTTAAAGCTGTAACCATATTGGATGCCCCACCCTTATTCATCTTTGGAATTAGACTTTACATATCAACTTCTTATGGTCTTAAAAGCATATACGAAGTTCTCGCAGATAATTATCCTAAAGATCTTGAAAGAAAGATAACCCTGCCTAAGAACTACAATAAAGAAGAAGCCGTAGCTAAAGCTCAACAATTATTGGACAAAGTTACTGAAATTAGGGTTTTAGCGTGCACACAACCAAGATTATCAGGATTAAGGAAGAAAACGCCTGAAATTATGGAAATTAAAGTTGCAGCAAAAAACGTTCAGGATGCATGGACTTATGCGTTGTCAATACTTGGAAAAGACGTTAGAGCAACTGATGTGTTCAAAGAAGGTCAATATGTGGATGTAATAGCTATAACTAAGGGTAAGGGCTTCCAAGGTGTTATAAAACGCTATGGCGTTAAGATAATGCCTCGATGGCATAAACACCGCAAAGGTCATCGAAGAATAGGGAGTATTAGCCCTCAGCATCCAGATATGTCATATGCCATTCCAAGACCTGGACAATTAGGCTTCCATCAGAGGACAGAATACAACAAACGCATAATAAAAATGGGTGATGATGGACTGAGCGTCACTGTGAAAGGAGGCTTCATAGGCTATGGTATCGTCAGAGGCCAATATATGGTTCTGTTAGGCTCCGTGCCAGGCCCTAAGGGCAGGCTAATAAAGTTAAGATACCCAATAAGACCTCCAAAGAATGTCCCTACAACAGCTCCTAAGGTAATTGAGATAAACGTTGATTCTAAGCAAGGTGGTTAAAGAATGAGGAGTTCCACGAAGATAGTTCCCATATATGATCTTGAAGGTAATGAAGTGAGCAAGATCGAGCTTCCAAAGGTATTCAATTATGAAGTTAGAGAAGATATCATTAAACGAGCATATTTGTCAGCGCTAACTGCAAGAATTCAACCTCAAGGAAGAGACCCCATGGCTGGCAAAAGAACTACAGCAGAAAGCTGGGGTGTTGGATACGGCATTGCCAGAGTGCCTAGAGTTAAGGGCGAAAGACATCCTCGAGCTGCAAGTGCAGCCTTTGTAACTATGGCTGTTGGTGGTAGAAGAGCTCACGCTCCTACAGTTGAGAAGGTTATTCATGAAAAGATAAACAAGAAGGAGAGAAGACTTGCTATAAAGTCTGCCATAGCAGCTACAGCCAATAGAGACTTTGTGATAAAGAGGGGGCATTTGCTTCCTCAGAAGTTGTCCCTACCAGTGATAGTGAAGAAAGATATAGAGAATATAGAGACTACAAAGCAAGCCAAAGAATTATTAATGAAATTAGGATTATGGGATGACGTAATGAGAGTATACAAGAGGATAAAGATAAAAGCAGGTAAAGGAAAGATGAGGGGAAGAAGATATAAGGAGGGGAAGAGTTTACTTATAGTCCTTTCAGGAAAATGCAAAGCACTTAAGGCCTTCAGAAACTTACCTGGAGTCACCGTTGCCTATGTTAATAACCTGTCGGTCATACATTTGGCTCCTGGAGGAGTTCCAGGCCGCTTAACTTTGTGGAGTGAGGAAGCTATCAAAATGCTAGCTAATATGGAGGCTTAATAATATGAGTAAAGACAAGACATTGGAGTATTATGATATAATTCTGAGGCCTATAGTTTCTGAAAAAGCTCTATCGCTGATAGAAAAAAACAATACATTGACGTTTATTGTCGATATGAGAGTTAATAAGCCTCGCATAAAGGAGGCTGTGGAAAAACTCTTCAACGTTAAAGTCGAAAAAATTAACACTTTAATAACTCCTAGAGGCGAAAAGAAGGCTTATGTCAAATTAAAACCAGAATATAAGGCTTCTGACATAGCCGTTAAACTTGGCATATTATAATGGAGGAAAAAGCCATGGGTAAGCGTATACTTGCTCAGCGTAAAGGTCGTGGAGGATCCGTCTTTAGATCTCCTAGATGGATACATAAAGGTCCAGCTAAATACCCTAATTTAGGAAAAAGGGAGTGCGAAGGTGTCATAGAAGGGAAAGTTGAAGCTATAGTCCACGATCCTGGGAGAGGAGCCCCCTTAGCTCTCATTAGGCTACCTGATGGAACGAGATTTTACAATGTAGCTGCTGAGAGACTTAGAGTAGGTCAAAAAATTCAAATAGGCGATAAGGCGGAGCTCGCTCCAGGTAATATTTTGCCATTGAGAAGTATACCTGATGGAACGAAGGTATTTAACGTAGAGCTCACTTATGGTGATGGAGGTCGCTTAGTCCGAGGTTCAGGTTGTTATGCTATAGTGCTAGGTCATGCAGCTAATGGTGTATATATAAGTTTACCTTCGGGTAAAACTAAGTTTGTAAGTGGGTTCGCAAGAGCTACAATAGGCGTCGTAGCTGGTGGAGGAAGGACTGAAAAGCCATTTGTAAAGGCGGGAGCGAAGTACCACTTATCTAAGGTTAAGGCATGGAAGTACCCTGAAGTTAGAGGAAAAGCCATGGGTGCCTATGCTCATCCACATGGCGGAGGAGCACATCCAAAAGGTAGCACACCTGTAAGCCATGGAACACCACCAGGAGCAAAAGTTGGTCACATCTCAAGCAAGAGGACAGGCAGAAGAGAGTAAAAAGAACAAGACCTTACTTTACTCATATTATCTTGTTCTTTTCGTAAAGGAACAAAGAGCTGATTAAGGATTGTTTTGAAGAGCTGGGTGCTATTTGAGTGGAACATACATCGAGCTTCGTGTAGCTCTTAGACCGGGCTCGCCGTGCTCTACCTTTTTACAAGTAATGGCAAATTCTCCTAAATAGTGACCTATCATTTCTTCTGTTATGGTTACTGGTATGAATTCTTTACCATTATAAACGTGAACAGTTGCGCCAACCATTTCTGGTAATATTATCATGTCTCTAATATGAGTTCTAACTATGGACCTCTTGCCACTTTTGAGTTCTCTAATCTTCTCTAGAAGCTTTCTCTTTTCCTCACTGAGACCTCTCAATAGCGACCTTCTCTGCCTAGCGGAGAGTAGCTTTATGAATTCGTCCATGGGCATTTCAAGCAATTGCTCTAACGTATAGCCTCTATAAGTGAATTTGCTCGACATGGCTTAACTCGCGTCTCCTTATCCCCCTCCTAGTTATAAGCATTACTTTTGAGCGGAAAGCCTATAGGACTGTGTTTCACTTTTCAACCACTAAGCGCGGGGAAGAGCCATGCCAGAATTTGGGTATTCGCTTCAGAATTACGATCCAGATAAAATGGCAAGAGCTAGTGGCAGAGATCTTAGGATAAGTTGGAAAAAGGCTGTAGAAGTATGCCGCTTTATAAAGGGTAAGAAGTTAAGCCAAGCCAAAGACTTGCTTGAAAAGGTTCTTAGAAAGGAAGTTATGATACCCTTCACTAGGTTTAGGAGAAAACGCGCTCATCATGGCAGTATAAATGGCCATGCCAGTGGGGGGTATCCTGTAAAAGTCGTAAAAGAAGTCTTAAAGATACTGAGAAATGTTGAGGCAAATGCTGAAAATAAGGGGCTTGATGTTGAGAGACTTGTCATAGTGCATGCAGCAGCACACAAAGGGCCAGTTATAAGGAAATACATACCACGAGCATTTGGCAGGTCAACGCCTTTCTTTCAACAATTAGTTCATATTGAAATCGCAGTTAGAGAAGCTTAGAAA
>QMSF01000096.1 GCA_003649565.1 Thermoprotei archaeon
CTTCTGGTATGCTTGAAACTATCTTCTCAAAGAGATCGAGGCGATAAGAGTTTATCATTAGCAACGCCAAATCTTTGCTTAATCCGTATTCCTCGATGAACTTCTTGAGCTTTTGCTCAGGCATTTCCGGTAGAGATGCAGCTAGTCTCTTTAGGCGGTCTTCAGTTACTATTATAGGCCTGACATCTGTTTCAGGATACATCCTCGATGCGCCAGGTCTTGGCCTCATGTATCGCGTCGTTCCATCAGGATTAGCAGCCCTAGTTTCATCAGGAACTCCACGTAAGGCCTCTTTGCACCTTCTTAATACGGCTTGAAGTGCTTTCACTGCTTTGTCCTTTTCATCAACTATGAAAACCACGGCATCTTGGTCGTCGCATTTAAGCCTTTTCTTCAATTCTTCAATTTCAGCAGCCGAAATTCCGTAAGCCGGCATTTCATCAGTATGGAAAAGTCCTTTAACTCCGCCCCATACCGTGGCGTAATCTTTAAGCTCTGTTCCAAATCTTCTTCCAGGTTGAAGCTCCCGCCCTAATAAACCCGCAAAGCCTTTGAGCTTTATTGACATGACTCTATGACCTTTCTTTATGCCTTGTAAGATTATTTTGCTCTTTGTATTCTCGAAAATATCGGTTACATCAACAATTTCGCTATCTACATCAGTTATGCCTCGTTTTTCAAGCTCATCTTTGATCTCGAGAAGCCTCAATTGTCTCTGAACTTCAAGCTCTATGACTTTTGATATGAGCTCTAAGTCTTGAACTCCTTTGATTTCAACTTTTGCGCCTTTTTCAAGTGAGATGTTTATGTCTTGTCTTATTGTCCCTAAGCCTCGTTTAACCTTTCCAAGTATGCGGAAAAGTTGGCCAAGCTTTAATGCAACTCTCTGAGCTTGTTCAGGACTTTTTATTTCAGGAGCTGTTGAAACCTCTATGAGAGGTATACCTAATCTGTCAAGCCTGAATATTACTTCGCTCTCGGTTTCTGAGATTTTACGTGCCGCATCTTCTTCGAGACATATAGTCTGTATGTGAACAGGCCCTTCAGGGTCATCTATTATGCTTTCATGAGTACCTAATGCAATTATGGCAGTTCGTTGAAAGCCTGTCGTATTCGACCCATCGATGACAACCTTTCTCATAACCTGAATGACGTCGGGTACTTGAGCTTTTAACATTAAGGCTATCTCTAGAGCTATATCTAAAGCTTCATCATTTAGTGAATGAGGAGGCTCTTCATCCATTTCAACAAGACAAGTTGTATCGCTATAAGCTTGATATACGTAAGCTTTGCCTTTTTCATATTCAAGCAATGCTGCCTCATCAATTGTTCCAAGCTCACTGCGCGTTGGACGCAAAAATCTCACGAAAGTAATGTCAGGCTCATCATCTCGAAGTATTGTCGGACAAGAGCAAAACAGCTTGCATTTTGTGTTAAGTTGTTGGTGCAATTCTAGGCCAACTTTTAGACCCAACTCCTCATATTTCTTCAAGGGCTTCACCTCATTAATACCCAGTTCTTGGTCTTATTTCTCCAGCTATGTTTGTCAACATTAAGCGCTTTACTTCATCTTCATCCTTAGCATTAGCCAAACACCACATTAATTTGACTAGTGCTGTTTCAGGGAGCATGTCTTCACATGGTATTACTCCCATTCTAAGAAGTTCAACTCCTGTTCTGTAAACGTTCATGTTTACCCTTCCCCATAGGCATTGCGAAGTCATGGCGACGATTATCCCGTTGTCAATGAGTTTTTTAATTGATGGGAATATGTAGCTGGGTGTGTGACCTAGACCTGTCCCCTCTATTATCACACCTTTAAAGCCAGCATAAAGCGGCCATTCTACAGCTTCAGGGGGGATTCCAGGATAAACTTTGATTAATGCCGCTCTGCTGTCGAAGTTAGGATAAACCTTAAGGGATTTTCTGTCCTCATTACGAAGCCTTAAGTCCTTTGCGAGCACGATAATCTCTCTTCCTTTGATAATTCTGGCTATTGGCATGTCATTAATTGCTTTAAAGGCGTCTCTTCGACTTGTATGGCATTTTCTGACTTTTGTACCACGTATGGCAATTAAATTATCATCACTAATACCTTCATGCATTACCACTACGATTTCAGCAAATGGTGCACGAGCTGCTACTAGCGTTGCTCCTAACATGTTTAATGATGCATCGCTTGATGGTCTGTCTGATGATCGTTGGGCTCCTACTAGGACAACTGGCACTGGTAATTGTTGCAATGCAAAGCTTAATGCTGCTGCCGTGTATCCCATGGTGTCGGTGCCATGTGCTATGACCACTCCTTGAATTTCATCTTTTATTACCTCTTCGGCAACGGCCTTGGCTATAGCACACCAATACTCGGGTTTCATGTCCTCGCTGAATATATTGAAAAGTGTGCGCGTTGATATTATGGCGATCTCACTTAATTCGGGTATGGACTCATAAAGATCCTCAGCTGAAAGCGATGGATATACAGCTCCTGTTTTGTATTCTACTTTGCTTGCAATGGTACCTCCAGTACCTATTACTGAGACCTTAGGCAAATCTGCTTTTAACGAAAGGGATCTATAGCTCTCAATGATGGATGGAGAACGCTTTGACACCAACTCAACTTTGACATCAGCAAGCCTAAAGCCTATGTTGTAACCATTATCCATCTTTATGACAACGAAATCATCACCCAATATCTCGGTTTTAGGCATTAATATTCCTTCGTAGGTTGAAGAACCCTTAATTATTCGAACCCTATCATAAGGTTCTAAGTTTAATTTTTTTAGAGGAGAAGGCACATCAATGCTCTCTTCTGAGGACAAACACGCTCACCACTGTCTAACAGGCTTTCTACGCAGAATACGAATTTAATAAAGAGTAAAAAACTATACCGCATGCTCTTCATAATTAATGATTTAATGTTAGGATTTAATGCTGCAAAACTAATTTTTAAAAGAAGGTTATACTCTTTGCTGTTGAGGAGCACTAAGGAACCTTCTAATGTACTTTCTATGATTTTTAACTCTGGGTACTGGAGTTCTCTTAGGCTTAGGCGGAATCTTTGGAGTTTGTGACCTAACTTTGCCAGCCTTAGTTAGTGAGCCGTGTGATGGCATATTCTAAACCCCCATTATTGTGTTTTCTAAAGTGTAGAATGAGATCTCAAATATAAAGGTGCTGGTTTGACGAGATGGTGTTTAAGATATAAGCTCTCTAACACCAGAGGCATTTCGCTTATAGCGGCCAAACTCCTTCATTTTTTTAAGCTTGACGTCATTAAAGACTGGCCCTTCCTTGCAAAGTCTAAATCCATTTATAATACATGATCCACATACTCCTAAGGCACATTTTATGTAACGCTCAACAAGCATTTGGTGAGGAACTCTCTTATTCAATAGCATTTTATGAAGTTTAAAAAGCATTATTTCAGGGCCACAAGCATAGACATAAGAAAAGGTTTTTCGCCTTAATAATTCCTTAGCGACATCGACTACCGTACCTTTAATTCCCATGCTACCATCATCTGTTGAGATTGTAAAGTTATTCTCCAATAGATCAGCGATCTCATCTATGAAGAAAGCTTCATCGAAACTTCTAAAGCCGCATATAACATGTAACTTTATGTTCCTATGAAGTAGGTCTTTGATTAAAGGCATTAATGGTGCTAGCCCCACTCCACCGCCAGCTATAAGCACAGGCTTATCATTTTCCTTAGCTAATTCTCTGGGTACTTTAAAGCCATTACCATAAGGACCTCGTATGAAAATCGCATCACCTACATTTATTGCTGACAATGTTTGAGTTCCTATAACTCTAACTTTAAATGTTAATCTTACAGTGCAAGTTTCTGGATCATAATTTGAAGGCGATAGAGGGAACTCATCAATCCCTGGAAGCCACACCATTACGAAGCGTCCTGGCCTTAATTCCCTTATTCTCTTACGATCAAAGTTAAATGTACATGAGAATATCCCACGTGCCTCTTTCTTTTTATTTTTCAAAGTGCATTTGATGTAGTACGTCATAAACACCTCAATGCGCAATCCCTATAAGAGCTTTTACATTTGGAAACCCTTCTCTCTGCATATACTTTTTTAAGCCATCTAAAAGCTCCTTAAATACTCTTAATCCACGCTTGTAAACTGCAGATCCCACTTGAACAGCTGTTGCTCCTGCCATGAGAAACTCTACAACATCTTCCCATCTAGTTATTCCTCCAACACCTATTATTGGTATTTTGAAATCCTCGTACAGCTCGTAAACAACTCTTAGAGCTATGGGTTTTATTGCTGGGCCTGAAAGTCCACCGTACTTTGCTGTTAATACTGGTTTTTTAGCCTCTATATCTATCGTCATTGCCCTTATGGTGTTTATGGCTGTTATAGCTGACGCTCCATGCTTTATTGCAGCTTCAACCACCCTTGTCAAGTCTGTTGTTAAGCCTATTTTTACAAATACGGGTAACGGCGTGACCTCACAAACGGCTTTAACTACTTGTGCTGTTAACTTGGGATCTTCAGAGAAGAGCCTTGTCTTCTCTACGTGGGGGCATGATAAATTTAGTTCTAGGGCTTTGCCTAATCCTAATTCAGTTATCATTTCTGCTGCTTTTGCGTAATCTTTAACATCAAAGCCAGCAATACTAAAAATAAGTGGTATTTTCATTAATTCATGTTTAACTTCCAAACATTCAGCTAAGTAATTTTTAATTCCAGGATTTGCTAACCCTATGGCGTTTATTAAACCGTATTGTAATTCAACTATAACAGGA
>QMSF01000097.1 GCA_003649565.1 Thermoprotei archaeon
ATAACACTAAGTCTGCTTCACAAGCATGCCCAAAAGCCTCGTGAATGAATACTCCTGCAAGCTCTGGATCCAATATGCAAGTGTACTTTCCTGCTGGTGGGCCCTTAGCGGTTAATAGCTCTATGGCCTCTTCAGCAGCTTTTTTAGCCACTTCTATTGGGCTTTGTTTTTTCAGGATTTCGAGGCCTCCAGTACCGCCATGCCTCTCATATCCTCGCTGTATTATGCCAGCTTCACTTGCATATGCCGTTGCTGATACAAGGAGAGCTGGAATTGCGTATTCGGATTGAAGGCCGAGGCTATTGACTATATAGGCGCTTTCGGTTAGCTCTAGGTAGATCGTGCTTGTGCTCTTGACTTTATCGCTAAGCTTCTTCATCTCCTTCTCCATGTCACTGCATATTTTGAGCTTCTCTTCAACCCCCATGTTTGATGGGGGCTCTAGGGGTTTAAGCTCGCTTGAAGACTTAGAGGGCTTGCATTTAACTTCGAGCTTCTCCTTAGCTTTTTCACTAGCGCTCTTAGCGAGCTTATAGGCTTGCATGCATGACTTCTCGATTTCGTCAAGCGTTAATATGGAGGTAGATGTGAAGCCCCATCCGCCAGCTATAAGGCATCTTAGGGCTAATCCCTTTTCATCCATGAATTTCAGCTCTTTGATCTTTCCATCAGCTATCTCTATCCTCAATCCTTTAAGCTCGACAAGCCTTACATCAGCGAAATCCGCTCCAAGCCTCGAAAATACCCCTAGGGCTTTTTCAGCTAGATCCTTATAGCATGCTTGCATTTGTCGACCTCCAGCACCAGCTTAGTGTTTTTCATTTAAGGTTTAAAATAGCTGTGTTAAGTTGATCTGCCATCCTCTCTCGGCATTTTCAGTAGGAGAAGAGCTGTGAGCGCTTCTAGGCCGGCAGATAGGAGGAATGGTGTTTGCTTGTTGTATGCGTATAGGCTGCCTCCGATGTATGTTGATGGTGATGAAGCTCCATAGAAGGCTGAGCTGTATAATGATAGTGCTCCGGCTCTATACTCTGAAGGTGACGTCGTTGCTACAGCTACTTGGAGAGCCACTATGTCTATTGATGAGAAGACGGCATCTAGTACGCTTATGAGAGTGACTTGGGGTAGCCCTCTAGCATAGATGAATAATGCTGATGCTAGGGCTTCACAAGGTATGCCTATGATTAGCATCTTCTTGAAGCCTATTCTATCTATTAATTTGCCTGCTGGCATCATGATTGCCATGAAGCATGTCTGGTATATGGAGCCCCATAAACCTATATCGCTACTAGTTAGCTTGCTTACCTCTGTTGCGTAGAGAAGCCATAGGCCTTGCACGCCAATGGTTAAGTTTGCCGAGAAGGCGTAAATAGCGCTAAACGCTATGAGATATCTCAACTTGGTGTTTCTAAGGGATTGAGAGGCTCTACTCATCAACTCCTTTAAGTAAGCTTTAGGCTGAACCTTTTGGCATAAAGTTTCCTTGAGAAAAGCCGTTCTTACTAGTGCTGCTATCGCTACCAGCAACGCTCCGAAGATGAAGTGCTTTTGATACGACGCATATATGACGTGGAGCCACGAGCCCATGTATGGCGCTGGGATGAGGCCTGCATAGCTCATTAAATTGACGAAGGCTAATGCAGATCCTCTCTTATTATGCTCCACGGACTCTGAGGCCATAGCCATTATCGAGCCTATGTAACACGAGTGTATAAAGCGAAGAAAGCCCATTAAGAGAGCGAGCTCCATCCATGATCTTGATAAGCCCATGAATATCAATATTAAGGAATATATGCTCGTCCCAATGATTATTAAGGGTCTTCTCCCCAAGCTATCAGCTAAAAAGCCGAAGAAGCCTCCAGCTATGAAGCATAACAGGCTTACCATATGTATTATCCCTAGCTCAACTGAAGAAGCTCCAAGCTCCTCAACAACATATAACGTTAGAAACCACAGCCATACCCCCATTCCGAGAGAAATTAAGAAGCCGGTAAAGCCTAAAACAGCGACATTAAGCTCTAAGCCTAGGGATTTCCTTAGCTTTTCAAGTAAGCTTCTAGCCATTGTCAGCTAGTTTGAAAAATAAATAATATTTTGAATTTATAATTTTTTAATAGTTATAATTGCTGATTAATATTGTCTAACAGGTCTACCTCTTCTTGGCAGTGATACTATTGATGCTAGCTCTTCTAGAAAACGCACTCTTTCTTCAATCATATTCTTAAGCCTATCCTTCACATTGCTTCTAGTTGCTATCGCTTTTAGTTTATTTACTTCTCGTGAAAGATATTTATCGCCTAGCGCATAGAGCCATTTAGATAAATTGCTTGTTCTAACTTGCTGATATAAATCTTCATTTTCAACTTCGCCTATAACGCTTCGAAAATCATTTAGATTTCTAATCTCTATTTCGGAATCACTTATTTTGAGTCTTAGGGGTTCTCCCTCGCCATTAAGCACTTTAGAGGCCTCTGAGGGGTCTATGAGGCGTTCAGCTAGTATTCTCCCTTGCTCTGTTAGTCTGTATTCTCCTGTCAATATTCTATCTATGAGGCCTAGCCTGATGAGCTTGTTTATGCAGTTGTAAAACTTAGTTCTCTTAAAGTTGACAGCTGACATAAGCATTCTAGTGTTAACTCTACTCCACCCGCTCATAGCTCTAAGTAATGTAATATCATCTAAATTGAGCTCTCTAAGCAAGGGAAAAACCCCTTAAATAATCTTCAATAAAGCAGTTTATTCTTAGTGCAATTTAAAAATCTTTTGAAGTCAACCTTGCTAAACAAGCAATTTCCATGATTGAGGGGCTGTAGAGAAGCTGATTCACCATGAGGAAGAGCTTTGCCTCATGTTGATTAAAGTTTAAGTGAGGATTTAGATAGCGTGTATAGTTAGAGCCCGGTGGTGTAGCGGCCAAGCATGGCGGGCTCTGGCCCCGTCGACGGGAGTTCGAATCTCCCCCGGGCTACCACATCTCTTTATTGTGATGCTCATTAGTTAGTGGCTACGAGTAATGAGGCTTGCTAGATAAAGCTCTTAGCCTATTTACTTGCACGTCTGTATGGTGTTCTCTGTGAGCAAAGAGATTATTCCTGTTTCAGCGTCATGCTACTTCAGCGTCTCTAGAAGTGGAGAGTTCCATCAGTTTTTAATTTATGATTACTATGATCCTGAGGGGTATTATGCTAAGCTTCTCAGCAAACCGAGGAAGTGTAGAGATGAAATTAGAAGGCTATGCTTGAATATGCAGAGCTTTCTCGATCAAGAGGAGGTTAAAGTTAACGGCGTAAGGGTCTATCCTAAAGTTGTAACTGCCTATCTTAGCCATAGGGGCTTCATGGATTCACCATACATAGCTTGGGTCATAACGTTTAAGGGTAAATTAAGGAGAGGGCTCAACATATTCGAGAATACGACTGAGCGTGAAGAAGCTGAATATGACTTCGAAATAGTCTGGCAATTCCCGAAGAAGAGTAGAATAGTGAAAGTGCAGATTTCAACTGAAAGCCAAGTTGTAGGTAGAAATACGTTAATTGTTTGGGCTAGAAGAGGGGAAATCGTTGGCGGATATGAGAGAATAGAATTTACCATGTATTAGGCAGCTTTCGTGTTATACTCATTGAGAAGATCAAGTTCCCATTATTTATCTCTAGGTGACTTAGAGCATAGATTTGTATTGGCTTATTGTTCTATTATGGTCATTGGCGTTAAGTCGCCGCTCCACTTTAAAACCCATATTTTACGTCTTTTAGCTTCTTCAAGTGCGCTTGGAATCGCATAGTCAGTATATATCACCTTGATCAGTTTAGGTCTTAGCAGTTCAGGCTTCCTACGCTTAATGAAGTCTATTTTCTCTTCAAGCTCATCTATTAATCCTAAGCCTAGCCTTACTGTTGCCTCTCCAATAATGCAGATATCATGTGTAGCACCATAGATATCTATCTCTCTATCATCTATGAAGATCCTGTTAAGAGCAATGTCAAGACCTAATTCACTCTTTAATCTATGCTTAATCACATCGAGGGATTCTTCTTCAATTGTTATGGTCAGCCTATGTAGAATTGTAGCGGTAATATTCTGAGTTTTCCTAAGCTCCTTAACCTCCTCCCATAACTTTTCTTGACCCCTCCATAACCTCTCCTGGTTCTCCCATAGTCTCTCTTGACCCTCTCTTAGGTTCTTAACTTCCTCCCATAGCTTGTTTTGATTTTGCCATAGCTTTTCCTGATTTCTCCATAGCTTCTCTTGGTTTTCTCTTAGGCTTTTTATTTCATCTAGTATTTTTGCTTGTAGCGATTCTATTGCATCAAGCCTCTTTAGAAGCTCCAGTATGCCGAGTTTTCCAGCTACAGCATAGCGAAACTCTATGTCTGATTCGAGGAGGTCTAATAGTTTTGCTTTGAGGTCCTCCATCTTCAATATTTATCTCCGAGATGACCTAGAGATGAGTAGGCTATAAAGCTTTACATGAGCTATGCAAATCATATTGCATGCTATTCATCTAAGCTAGAAGTATTAATGGGTATGATGAGATAGAGCTCGTTTTATTAGCATTATGTCAAGCAGTTTTCGACTTGTACTTTATGAAAACTAATTATCTCGTCAAGGAGATGTATTTAGTGGTGGTCTTGTGGATCCTAAAGTCGAGAAGATTGCCAGGAGATTTCTGGATGAGGCGAAGTCTCTTCTTAAGGATAAGGTCATTGCTGTAATAGCTTTTGGCAGTAGAGTTTGGGGGGATTATACTGAGGATAGCGATTACGACC
>QMSF01000098.1 GCA_003649565.1 Thermoprotei archaeon
AAGGGTTGAGCAACATAAAGTTGAGATAACTGTTGTAAATGACTCAAATGCCATAGAGTTGATAAGCGTTAATTGGCTTGGATCAGCAGTTGAACCTGGAACTTATGGTGTAATATTGAGAGTTGACATGCGGGATAATTACATAGACTCTATGAGCGGCGTGATTTTAGAGCTCGACTTACCACAAGGCTTTCTAAGTGCTCTGGACAACACGTCAAGGGTGAAGGTTGCCTCAGCATCACCAGAGCTCATTCAAGCAGCCCAGCAAGTAACACCTCAGAACATACCAGCACTAATATCCATGATAAGGTCTATGGCGACCTCGCCATCACCGCAACAATACTCACGAGGAGACACGATAACTTTCCTATTACCTTTAAACGTCCTTGTTAATTCAACAGGCACATACTGGGCTTCAGGCAAAATAAGCTACATAGACTCTTGGGGATGTAGAAGAGAATATTCAATTGAGCTTCCAATGATAGTTCTCGGCTCGACGAGGTATATAGACGTTGAGCTTACAGGCTCGCTAAGCGTAAAAAGCAGATATACGAACATGACTTTAACTCTACGTAATATTGGAAGCTCACCAGCATACAACGTATACTTAACCATTCGGCCATCTCAAAACGCTCCAATACTAATTGCAACGCCATCCACAATATACATTGATAAGCTGGATGCAGGCTCCAAGACAAGCATACCAGTGACATTCGCCTTTAACCCCATGGGATACCAGTCGGTTATGGGCGCTACTACAGTCATAAATTATGGTGTTGTGCCATTAACGATATCAATCTCGTATAAGGATGCTAATGGCTACTCGCATAGTTATGATACTTCTATAACTGTGGCCTTGGAGCCATTTATCGACATAGTTGTAAGGGATCTTAAAGCTGAAGCTTCAGATGGAAGTGTCGAGATAAGTGGGACACTAATAAATTATGGCTCAGCAACAGCTTATAGGGTTGAAGTCAAAGCTTATGTTGGTAATGCATCTTCTAGCTCTTTCGTAGGCGATATGGATCCTGGAGCGCAAACAGCCTTTAGAATAGATTTGGAAGGTGTCAGCGGGATAGGGGATATCGCTAAGATATCTGTTGGCTACTACAATATATTCAACGAATATGATCATCGAGAGCTAAATGTCAGTATAGTCAAGCTACCCCCTAAGACTGAAGAGGAAGTAACTCAAGAAACTCCAGCTTCACATTATGGTCTGGTTATAGTGATCGTAGTAGTTGTGTTTCTAATTCTTGTAGGCTTATTGGTCTATAGGCTTTACAAATCGCATATGCGTAAGCTTCGCAGTGAGGCTGCTGTTCAATGAGCCTCAAGCTCATAACATTTATCGCTGATGCTCTTAGATTAGCGTTTAAAGTGATAAAGGAGAGGAAGCTTAGAGCCGCCTTGACAATGCTTGGGATAATGATAGGCCCTCTTGTAATGGTCATGATGGGCTCAGTTGTAGCAGGCTACTCAAACTATATTGTAAATCAGATAGCATCGCTTGGACAAAACGCCGTCGTAATATACCCGTCATCAGATTACAAGCTAACGCAAGACGATTTAAACTACATAAGGTCATTCAAATATGTTGAGGAGGCAGAGCCTTTCTACGTCACCCAAGGTATCATGAAGAGAAGTGGAGAAGAAGTCCAAGTCTATGTGTACGCTGTGAAGCTTTCCTTGATATTAAAGGCAATTGGAGGCCTTGAGATCATGGAGGGCTCCGTCCCACCAGAAAGCGACATCTTAGGGTCTCTAATAGGCTACAAGATAGCATTTGATGAGCAGGGCAATAGGCAGTGTAGTGTAGACGACGTGCTAACGGTAACCATCAGGGAGGTCCAGGGGGGACGTATAGTTAGGACAAGAAACGTAAACGTCATGGTTGTTGGTGTGCTAAAAGAATATGGTGGAGCTCTCATATTCAGCCCGGATCAAACCATCTTCCTGAATTTCGAGGCTGGGAAGCGATTGCTCGGCATGCGTGATTGGTCTGGGATATTCGTGCTCTTAAAGGACTCAATTTATGTAAATGACTTTACGAAAGAGCTTAGAGATGCATACGGCGGCAGGTTAACTATTGTGGCTTTTGGCGCCATAGCTAAAGTCGCTTCCAGCATCACAGCAGCAATATCGTTTATCAACTTCACGACGTCGCTTTCAGCACTAGCCGTTGCAGTTGCAGGTATAACTGCGACTATGGTGACATCAGTAATAGAGAGAACAAGAGAAATAGGAGTTATGAAGGCCGTTGGCTTCACTAATACCCAAGTCATCATGATGATACTCGCAGAATCCTTAGCGATGAGCCTTATAGGTGGCTCAATAGGAATAACACTTGGTGTTGCTGGAGCATACGCACTTGCATCACAGGGACTTAAAATAACAGGGCAAGCTACGACTCTCATAATCAAAACTCAACCAGCATTAACACCCGACCTATTTTCATTGACATTAGGGTTAACAGTCCTCGTAGGCATAATTGGAGGTCTCCTCCCAGCCTACATGGCATCAAAAATACCCCCAGCTGTAGCCTTAAGATACGAGTAAGACGAAGATCGTAGCTTAATTCTTCTTAGATGCAAGCTCTTTATCTATGGCTTTCAGCATGTCTTGAAGCCTCTCAATTCTATACTTTAAGAAGGCTTTTATGAGCTCGAGGGTCTTAACATCAAATTTTGATAGCGTATCAAGCCGAGCGATGAATGGTATCCCCATTAAATTCAGGTCGACCTTCCCCATTACGTGTTCTATGAATCTCCGAATAAGAGCGGTTATGAATTCCTTGCCTTTATCGGTTATCATGTAGTTCTTCTTGACCTTGGCTCCATGGCGAACCTCCTCAGCCATAACATAACCATAAGCCTCAAGGCTCTTTAAAACGGGATATAGCGATCCTGGACTAGGCTTCCACAAACCCATGCTTCGTCTAGTAACTTCTTGAATTATTTCATAGCCATGTTTTGGTCCTTCCATAAGCATGAACAATATTATTATCTTTAAGAGTCCTTTGCCTAGGGTTTTAAGGGTCTTAATTGCATCTTTTTCTACAGTCTTATCTTTAATCATCTTTAAGCTCCTCTAACACTTTATAGCTTAAATCTGATCAGTTAAGTATCTTCCCATAGAGCATTCAATTATTGATGAAATACCATTTATCATTAGAAGACTCGAAGCTCCATTTTTAGAGGTGGGCTATAGGAAGCTGACTTACAATCACCTATGGATCCTGGTGCTGAGCCTAATGGGCTTGACGCTATGGCCTTAATGTTTGAGTAGAACTCGTATAGGTTTACGGCGAAGTGACTTACTTTAACAGCTTCTTTCACCTCGCCTTTCTTAATGAGCAGCGAAGCCTCAGGCTCTACTACAATTAGCTCATCGATTAGATGTATGCTTCTCACACCATCAACGAGAAACCCTATCTTAGTCTCTTCTATCATCTCCTTGAAATCCCAATCACATGGCTTCACTATTATATTGCTATGCCTTGGTTGAGGAGGCTCTGCAAGCCCTCTACCATTACCTGTGGGCTCAACACCATAGACATAAGCGGTTTCCCTATTGTGTATTAATGATACGAGCCTTCCAGCTTCTATGAGTTTCTTCCTCCTTGCTTTGACGCCTTCATCATCGAAGAAAAAGCTTCCATAGCCGCCATCCAATGTTGGGTCATCAATTATCGTCAAATCATCGAATAGAGGCTTAACATTTCGCTTGTAGTTTTGCGCATTTAATGTGTTCTCCACGACTACTTGGATTATTGATGCTGCCGTGTGAGGCGATAACACCACGTCAAACCTCGAGCCTTTATAGTAGGGGTTTAACATCTTAGACTTCGATATACAACTAAGCTTGAAGAGTATTTCATCCGCTATACTTTGAGGATTTATGTTCCCTAGAACTTCAAATCCACCTGAGCCACAAACTTCAACGCATGCAGTCTCGCCATTACTGGTTTGAGCTGTGAATGATGCTATCAATGAGGGCTTTATCTCGTATGCATTAACTCCATCGCTTGACATCATGGCTTTAGCTCTGATTGACGCTTCTACATGCCCTTCGGCCACCCTCACATTCTCATCGCCGCTCTTCTCAATTGCTGAGACGACGCTCTTAACGTAATCGATAATCTCGCTTCCATCACCATCAACAACAGCTTGCTTTTGACACATCACATAGCCTCCTTGAACAGGTCTTCTCTTAGCTAATCTCACGCTTCCAGGGCCTTTCAATGAGGCTTGCCTAATTGACTCACTTATCATATTACCATTAGGCTCTGAAGCTATGCTAAGTCCCCAATTACCCTCCACAAGGGCTTTGAGCACGTACACTTTGCTGTTAGATTTGCTCACAATGATGTTTTTATTGAAATAGTCGACTTGTAGTTTCTTGGCTATTACAGTTATACAGTCAGCATATTGTGCACCACGATTAATGCACTCCTCGATGAGCCTTCCCACTCGCATATCCAAAAATCCACATAGCGTCCTAGCTTATATTAGCTACTTTAAGGAAGTTTGAGTGGGTGCTAAACGTTGAAGCTCGTAGATGAGCTCGTAGAGCTAATACTAAAGGCAACATCCGACATACCTCTAGACGTAGAGAGAGCTCTTGTTAAAGCCTATGAGACTGAGCATAGTGAACTTGGAAAAACACAATTAAAGGCCATCTTGGAAAATATAAGGCTAGCACGAAAATTGAGAATACCAGTATGCCAAGATACTGGAATACTGCACTTCTACTTGGACTTCGGC
>QMSF01000099.1 GCA_003649565.1 Thermoprotei archaeon
TATTAAAAGAAGTTGCTGAACTTGCCAACATCTTAGCTTCCGGAATTCTGACTATGAAAGGCAAAAGATAATTTTGAATTTTGAGATGTAATTTTGAGATTTGAGATTTGAATTTTGAGATTTAATTAAAAGGTCGGGCCCTCCACAGGCTATAATGTGGCAAAAGGTCGAGTTAATTAAAAATTTAAAAAACATAAAAAACATATGAGAAATCCATTTGAAAAGATGTTTAACCAAAAGAAACTGAAACTCGTTAGAGGTACACGGCTGGTTTCATTTCTTTTCATTGCCACTTCAATTGCTATTGCCGCAGGTATTCTTTTTGCTGCCAATGTTTACTACAACATTGATACGGGCGAGATAGTGACAGAAGAAATTCAGAGGGTAACCAATGTGATTAGAGCCACGGGCGGGGCAATTGTTGGAGGAAGTGCCACCCAGAATCCTTCCTCAGGCTATTCTTTTGAGGTAGTAGGGAAGACGAAGTTAGCCACAACTACTCTTGAGGGATATTTGATTGGCATAAATTCTAGTGACGCTCCTATCAGATTTGCTACTACGAGCGGAGGTGATTATGTAGGATTTAAGGCGCCATCTGGCTTGACGACAACCACTGTTTATACTTGGCCCACAGATTATCCTGAAGGAAGCGGGTATCTTTTGCAGGCAGATGCTTCTGGGGTTATGAGTTGGACATCTCCGGCAGGTGCCGGTTTGGGTGATATTACCGCGGTTGGCGATGTGGGGTCAGGGGAAGCCTTTACTTCTGGCGGGTCAGGCACAACTTTATGGTTTCATAGCGGAAGTTATACGGGCGCTCTAACAATTGATAGTTTAAGCAACAATGCTACATATACCCTCCCAGATATTTCAGGAACAAATTATTTTGCTTTAAGTTCTGGAAACCTAGGAAGCGGTGGTGTGCTTTTTGCCGACAATGGTTTGATTGCTACCAGCAGTAATTTACAGTGGGACAATTCCAACCGCTATCTTACTGTTGGCAGTTCAGGCACAGAAGGGCAATTGAGGGTTTATTCTTCAAATGCCAGCGGATATTATTTAGGCTTTGCTGCTACCTCAACAATGACCCAAAGTACTCTTTATTACTGGCCAGCCGATTATGGAACCAACAATTATGTTTTGACTACCGACGGTTCAGGCCAACTGGCATGGACGAGTCTTTCTGGAGTAGGGGGGATTGATACTTACGGCAGTCCTGCCGCTCAACAGGTTGCTTTCTTTTATGACTCCGATACTATTATGGGCGATTCCTCATTTACCTGGAGCACTAGTACTGATACCTTGACCATCGCCGGGACAATAGTGGCTGACACCTTTACTTCTAATGCTACCACTACCATTCAGTCAGCGTCAGGTTATGGAATTTTGTTGGATCCTAACAGCGGAGTAATATCTTTGGGAAGCGGAGATTATATTCGGACCGCCTCTGGCTATGAAATAGGCAAGGCAGGAAAGCAGGTCTTAAGAGAGATGATTCCTGTTTTTGGATTTGATTTACCCGCTCAAACAGCTACTACCTCTTATGTGCAGTTTTCCAGAACTATTGAAGATTATCCTTTTCCTGCTGCTGATGCCGGAGCGACCAGAATTCATAAGTTCATCATTCGGTATGCTGACGCCACTACCACTGCTTCTACTACTTGGCGGGTTTACAATGAAACAGTGGGTACTACTACTGCTACCTTTGAAGTTCCGGCGACCGCTAGTACTAATTTGGATAAAGGAGAGGTTTATATTACCTCTAATGTGGCTATTCCAACCAATACCGACGATTGGCGATTGGACTTATTGACCCCTGGTACCGCAATTCGGGTTTACCAGATCTTCTTGGCGGCATACGATCAGATTCAGTAGTTCCAGAATTTAGAATTCAGAATCTAGAATCTAGAATTTTGGACTTGGAATAATGAATGAGGAAATTAAGAAAATTCAAAAATTTACTGACTTAATTGTTTGGCAGGAAGGACATAAACTTGTTTTGATGATTTATAAAGAGACAAAAAGGTTCCCTCGAGAAGAAAAATACGGGCTGGTTGACCAAATGAGACGAGCGGTGGTTTCTATTACCTCAAATATTGCTGAAGGTTTTAGTAAAAGGTCAGCTAAAGAGAAGTATCACTTTTATAACACGGCTAAGGCTTCAATCACTGAACTTCAGAACCAACTCCTAATTGCTAAAGATGTAGGATATTTATCCAAAGAATCTTTTAAAAGAATTGCCGAGCAGTCGGTAACTGTTGATAAAACCCTAAACGGCTTATTAAGAGCTACGCGATTGAGAAACTTCAAGTCCTAAATTCTTAATTTAATTTTTCGGACATTCTGCATTCCTCATTCTTATTCTAAATTCTTAATTCAGAATTCAAGATTCCGTTTCAAAGATAAAATTTATGGCTAAGGTCGAAACAAGGTGGAAGGCAAACCTGAAGAAGGTTTTAATAGGTATTTTACCCGGTCTCATCGTGGCTGGTTTGATTTTTTCTGCCAATACCTATTACGATTTAGATTTAGGAAAGGTAATTGTTGAGGAGATAACTAAAATTGTAGGGCAATTGGAAACCACTGCCACAACGACCTTGGCTACAATTAGCGGACAGGTAGGCGTAGGCACAGAGGAGCCAACAAGTCTGCTGGAGGTTTATTCAAACACCACTGAGAGCCGGCTGACCATTACTGCTGCTACTTCCACTGACAGTATTTTGGCTTTCCGCACTGGTGCTGCACCTTCAACCCAAGCCCTAATTGGTATTGATCAATCTGACTCTAACAAACTAAAACTTGTCAGGGGTTCAGACATTGCCACTTCAACTGGAATTACAATTGATTCCTCTGGCAATGTTGGTATTGGCACAACAACGCCTGCTCAAAAATTACATCTCAGTGATGGCACTTTACTGATAGATAATCCAGCCTCTCCAACTTTGGCTGGAACTTATAATACCAGCGGCTCTGCGTACGGAGTCTATGTCAGCGGCAAATATGCTTATGTGGCTGATTTTGATTCCGGTCTCCAAATCATTGATATTTCCAATCCAGCCTCTCCAACTTTGGCTGGAGCTTATAATACCAGCGGCTCTGCGCTGGGAGTCTATGTCAGCGGCAAATATGCTTATGTGGCTGATTTTGATTCCGGTCTCCAAATCATTGATATTTCCAATCCAGCCTCTCCAACTTTGATCGGAACTTATGATACCAGCGGTTCTGCGCGGGGAGTCTATGTCAGCGGCAAATATGCTTATGTGGCTGATGGGAGTTCCGAACTCCAAATCATTGATATTTCCAATCCAGCCTCTCCAACTTTGGCTGGAACTTATTATGATACCAGCGGCTATGCGTACGGAGTCTATGTCAGCGGCAAATATGCTTATGTGGCTGATGATGATTCCGGTCTCCAAATCATTGATATTTCCAATCCAGCCTCTCCAACTTTGGCTGGAACTTATAATACCAGCGGCTATGCGTACGGAGTCTATGTCAGCGGCAAATATGCTTATGTGGCTGATGGTGGTTCCGGTCTCCAAATCATTGATATTAAAGGAGCGGACATTCATGCCTTGGCCAGTGGCAATATCTGGACCAATGATATCACAGCCTTGGAAAACATTGATGTTGGCAACAATCTTTATGTCCGCAATGGCTTAAATATTGGACCTGGAGGAATCCATAGTGGAGGAGAAATCAGTATCTATGCCTTTTCTTCCCAAGCTGCTTTAACTATTACCCAAGGCTCAACTGGTGATATCCTCAACTTATTTGACAACTCATACAAGGTATTTCAGGTGGCAGATGGCGGAAATATCACTGCCTGGCGCAATGCTACATTAACCGGAGGAAACCTTACCATTTCTCCTCTTTCTCCACCTTCTAATTTATCTGTTGCCACTTCTTCCTCTTCTGGTTCTTGTGCTACAGGAACTACTTACTACTACAGAGTAACCGCCATCAATTCCAACGGAGAAACATTGGGTTGCACTGAGGTTTCCACCTCCACAGGAGACGCCACTGCCTTAGATGTTTCTTGGTCAGCAGTAGCAGGAGCAACTGGCTACAAGGTTTACCGTGCCACCTCCTCCATCTCAAATGGTGATTCTGTCACCTTGGTGGATAATACTACTAAAACAACTACCTCCTTCACTGATGACTGTTCAGGAGATGCCACCTCCACCATCCCCTCCTCAAATACAACAGGAGGCAACCTGGCGATAAATACCAACACCCTATATGTAGATGCTGAAACAGGAAGGGTAGGCATTGGCACGACCACTCCTTCTTACAAACTCACTGTCAATGGCGACCTCTATGTTTCCGCTACCTCTACCTTTGGCTCTTCAACTTCCACCCCTTCAATTTTCACAGGATACATCCAATCTGATTTCATTCCCTATTCAGATTTAACTTACAATTTGGGTTCTTCCTCCTACCGCTGGGCAAATCTTTATGCGGGAACAACTACCGTTTCAAACTCTCTTGGCATTTCCTCTCTTACTTCTGGCTCTGTTCTTTTTGCTGGCAGCGGAGGAGTGATTTCTCAAGATAATGCAAATTTCTTTTGGGATGATACTAACAATCGCCTTGGCATTGGTACAAGCACCCCTCAATATACCTTAGATATCAATGGCACCTTAAAGGTTTCTTCTACTTCCACCTTTTCAGGAAATGTCATCATTGATACTGACAAAACCTTGAAGATTTCTGGAGGGACCTCTTTTCCTTCTTCACCA
>QMSF01000100.1 GCA_003649565.1 Thermoprotei archaeon
ATCGCTATCCAGTAACCATGATCCCACCACGATGCTACGACTGCATTGCTAGGTAAATTATCTCTTATCCATTCAAGAGCCGATAACCAGTCTTGAGACATGAGGGTAGGACTACTTGCATAAGCCAAGTTTGTAGGCATTCCACTTCTAGGATCTACTACGGATAACCCAGTTATGGCTGGTGTAAGTATTAGAAGAGAGGCAAATAATCCTAAAAATACATGTGAAGGAGATGGTTTGAAGAGCTTCTTTGAGGTCTTACCATATTTATACTTCGCATGCTTGAGGATAAATGAAACTAACCTTGAAGCAAAAATGCCAGCTAAAATTGAGAATGTTGGTGCCAACAATAAATTAAGCCTCACCATGTTTGCAGCTACATAAGCTGTCAAGAGACCCATTAGTATAAGGAAGATATCTATATCATTGAGCCTTTGTGCTAATAAGAAGAGGCAAGCTACTCCTAGTACTACTATAAAGCCGAATTGCATAAAGAAGTGAGACCATGTCGTCATAGAATGCTCAGCAACAGATCTCACTAAGGGGTCTGTTGATCTAAGCCAAGGTATTATTGCTGATAGATATCTAAGGCTGACTGCTGCTCCTTTAACAATCAAGAAAACTACGCCAGCTGCTATGATCATTGTTGCATAGCCTAGCGCAAATGGTTTTTTAAGCCTATTTGGAAGATGCTCCCTTATTTCGCATACAATTAATGTTATGACTGCGAGGATGGGTATGAAGGCTATAGGTGATGTCAGATAACTTAAACCGTTCTTCGGTACCGAAGATGCGATGCACAGGCTAATTAATATCGTAGGTAGTGAAGAGTAAAGCAAGCTCCTACTATAACGCTTCATTATTATTAAAATTAAAACGAAAAGCGCTATCAAGTTGAGTGGATAAGCGTAGGCCCCCCATGAAATGCCCATATAACCTAAAGCGAGGCCAGCAATTACACCATCAATAATTGAGCTTTTCTTTAATGCCCTTACATAGAAAATTAAGGAAATTATGAGCATAAGTATTCCGACACTTTCATCATCGAAAAACCCGAAAACTGTTCTAGAAATGTAAGCAGCATTTACTGCTAAGAAGAGGCTTGCAAAGAGGCCAGCTGAATCGCTTTCGAGCTCTCTGCCGAGGAAAAATATGGCTATGGAGGCAATGGCTCCAAATAGCGGTGGCAGAAAGCAGCAAAAGGCCATTAAATTCATGTTTAATCCAAAGGGTTTGGCTAAAAGATATAGAAAGGCACCTGCAAAAGCTACTCCCGGGAATGACGTAGATGCTATAGGTCTACCCCACGGCGCCCAAAACCTATGATCTACGCCCCATGAAAACCAGTCCAGAAAGCCTTTCCAGCCTCTTTCGACTATATAGTTAGCCATGTAATATTGATAATAAGGATCGTGCTCATTAAGCATGAAGACGCCATACCTTAAAGGTAAGAGACGTATTGAAAAAGCGACTATAAAGATTATGATTAAAGCTGATGCTATGACAATAAATCTTTTTGAGAACATAATTGGACCCCTATAATTGCTGTAGCCAGGCTTTTCATAACTCTCTCCTCACTTACGTTTAAAGCTTTTAGGTTTTAAATAACAACCTTAGTAGGCATATAAGAGAAGGTTAAAGAGTTTGAGTGTAGTCTGCATATAGTCCAGGAGTGAAGGGCATGGAACTAAGGCACTATGACCCTCATAAGATTGAGCAGTTTGTAAGAGAGTATTGGTCCAACAATGATATAATCAATAAATGCTTTAACATGAGAAGTGGAAGGCCACTTTTTAGCTTCTTAGAAGGGCCTCCTACCACTAATGGCTTTATGCATGTTGGTCATGCGAGAGGAAGGACGCTTAAAGATATAGTGATAAAGTTCAAGTTAATGCAAGGATATGATGTATGGCACCGTGCTGGTTGGGATACGCAAGGTTTACCTGTTGAACTCGAAGCTGAAAAGAACTTGGGCTTAAGGTCGAAGAAAGAGATAGAAAAAGTAGGATATGAGAACTTTGTCAAAGAATGCAATAAGCTTGTTGACTTCTATTTAGATCATTGGAGAAAAGCGTCTGAACTCTTAGGGTTATGGTTGGATTATGATAGTGCTTATGAGACTCGTAAAAATGAGTATATCGAATTTGTTTGGTGGGCCTTAAAGCAAGCTTATGATAGAGGATTGCTTGTTGAAGATCTTAAGGTTATAGCATTTTGTCCACGTTGCGAAACTCCGTTATCAGATCAGGAAGTTGCCTTAGGGTATATGAGCGTCGAAGATCCATCAATATACGTGAAGATACCTCTTATAGATCAAACGGCTACATATGTGGTCATATGGACGACGACGCCTTGGACTCTTCCAGCAAATGAAGCTGTTTGTCTGCATCCTAGTGAATATTATGTAGAGGTCGAAGTTAATGGTGAGAAATGGATCTTAGCTGAAAAACTTCTAGAAAGGGTCATGAACGAAGTAAAAGTCGATAGCTACAAAGTAATTAAAAAGTGTTTAGGCTCAGAGCTCGAAGGTATGAGGTATCTTCACCCCTTACTTGAAGAGGTACCTGAACATAAAAACCATGAGAAAGCCCATGTAATAGTATGTGATGATAATGTCAGTATCGAGGAAGGTACTGGATGTGTGCACATAGCGCCAGCTCATGGACCAGAAGACTTTGATATAGGACGGAGATACTCTTTACCTGTTTTTTGCCCAGTTGATGCAAATGGTGTTTACACCGAGAAGGCAGGCAAATACAGAGGTATGTACATTAAAGAGGCCAGCAAGCTGATAATAGACGACTTAAGGAACAAAGGGTTATTAGCTTATGAAGGCGTCATAATCCACGAATACCCCCATTGTTGGAGATGTAACACACCGTTACTTTATAGGGCGGATAGGCAGTGGTTCCTCCGCATAGAACCAATAAAAACTATAATCTTAGAGGAAAATAAGAAGGTACGTTGGGTTCCTTCATGGGCTGGAGAGGCTAGATTCCATAATTGGATAGCAAATGCAAGAGATTGGTGCATTTCACGATCAAGAGTGTGGGGATCTCCATTAAACATCTGGACTTGCAGTAAATGCGGAAAGAGAGTATGCATAGGCTCTATTGATGAGCTTAGGAAAATGTCAATAACACCATTAGAAAAAGTAGAGCTTCATAGACCATGGATTGACATGGTGAAGCTAAGGTGTCCATGGTGTGGAGGTGAAATGCTGCGTGAACCACACGTTTTGGATTGCTGGCTTGACTCCGGTGTGGCACATGCTGCCAGCGTTAACTTCTTAAGAGATCAAACAATTTTCAGGAAGGTATTTCCTTACGATTTCATAACAGAAGCCGTAGATCAAACAAGAGGATGGTTCTTCTCTCTCATATTTACAAGCGTCATGCTATTCGGCAAAGCACCTTACAAGAGTGTGTTATGTCAGGGACATGTGCTTGACAAACTAGGTCAGAAAATGTCAAAGAGTAAAGGCAATGTTATATGGGCTCTCGATGTCATGGAAAGTGAAGGTGTTGATCCTCTACGTCTATATTTAGTTACGAAGGCTGCACCATGGGAAGCATTGAACTTTGATATCGATGAGCTGAAGATCGTAAAGAGGACGCTGAACACTATATTCAATATCTTCAAATTCGCAAGCACCTACATGGAGCTTGACAATTTCAATATTGAGAGATATCCTTTAGAAAAATTCATTGATAAGTTAAACATAGAGGATCAATGGATTCTTTCAAGGACGCAAAGCGTAATTGACCGCGTAACTTTAAATCTTGAGTCATTAAATGTCCATGAAGCAGCAAAAACAATAATAAACTTTCTTGTTGAAGATGTTAGCCATGGCTATGTAAGATTTATTAGGAGGAGAGTATGGCTTGAAGAAGAAAACGTTGAGAAAATAACTGCTTACAGCGTTCTCTATTATGTTCTTGATAGAGCTTTAAGGCTCTTAGCCCCATTTGTTCCTTATTTTGCTGAGTGGCTTTATCAAAACTTTATCAAGAGATTTGGTGGCTTAAAAGAGGAAAGCATTTTCATGCTTGACTGGCCCACTAAGGATCATAAATTCATTAAGCAAGAACTAGAAGAAGGCGCAGAATATCTAATGTATGCTTTAACTCTCATCGCTAGTGCTCGTCAAAAAGCTAAGCTTAAAAGTAGATGGCCAATATCGCGGGTAACAATAGTCTTATTTAAAGATGATCTCATAGAGAAACTAAAGCCCTTCCATAAGGTGTTATCCGAGCAGGCTAATGCACGAAGCGTTGAAATTGTTAACGACATACCAGATGAAATCCACGTACAGATAAGAGTTCAAGAAGGTAAATTAAGAAAGCGCCTAAAAGAAAAAGCGTCAAAAGCGCTTGAAGCATTAAAAGAAAGAGATCCTAAAGAAGCCTTGCGAGAGCTATGCCTTTACGGTAGAATTAAAATTAACGTAGATAAGGAAGTGGTGGAAATACTAAGTGACGAAGTAGAGGTAATTGAAGATAAAGAAGCTACTAAATGGGTCTTTGCTTTCAGTAAGTTTATGGTCGTCTGTGTGGATACAAGCAGAGATAAAGAGCTGGAAGCTGAAGCCATTACTAGAGAAATTGTCCGAAGAGCCCAGTACATGCGCAAAGAAATGGATTTAAAAATTGAAGATTACGTAGAGTCGAAAATTGAGGTGAAAGAAGGTTATCTTGACATTTTAACTTCAAAGAACTTAGATTACATAAAGAATGAGGG
>QMSF01000101.1 GCA_003649565.1 Thermoprotei archaeon
AACGTATGAAGTGGTTTATCAATTGACCCAGCAAAATATCGGCCAGAGCACCTGTATTGGAATTGGCGGTGACCCCATTAACGGTACGAATTTCATTGATTGTCTCGAAGCCTTCCAGGCTGATCCTCAGACAAAAGGTATTGTTATGGTAGGCGAGATCGGTGGCAGTGCTGAGGAGGAGGCCTGCGAATACATAGTCAAGAACTTCAGACCTACAAACGTTAATGTTCTCGAAATAAAAAGAGGTCTACTGCCAAGAAAGGAATAAACTGATCCTAAGGTGGTAACCACGACAAAATGGAGATGGATAGTTGAACAACAAACAGATACCACGGCCGTAATACATACGGTGAAGAAGTATCTTTATAGTGGTAGATCTAAGTATCAAGATATAGATGTTATTGAAACTGAAGATTATGGCACATGCCTAATTTTAGATGGTAAAGTTCAATCATCTACTGTTGATGAGTTTATATATCATGAAGCTCTCGTTCATCCAATTATGATAACCCACTCTTCACCCGAGACCATCCTTGTAATTGGCGGTGGCGAAGGAGCAACTATACGTGAAGTTCTAAAACATAACGTAGTCAAGAAAGTCGTAATGGTCGACTTAGACGAAGAAGTAGTACAGGTTTCTAAAAAATACATTCCTCAACTTAGTGCAGGAGCATTTGATGATAAGAGGCTCACCCTCATTTTTGGTGATGGAAGGGCGTATCTCGAAAAAACTAATGAGAAATATGACGTGATAATAATCGATGTAACTGATCCTTTAAGAGAAGGGCCATCATATCTTCTCTATACTAAGCAATTCTATGAGCTTGTGAGGAAGGCTCTTAAACCTGATGGAATGATGGTCACGCAAGCAACATCAACTTTCTATAGCAAAAAATCCTATACTGTCATTTACAACACCCTAAAGCACGTTTTCCCAATAGTTAGAGCTTATAGTGCCTGGGTTCCATCATATAACTCATTATGGGGGTTCGTCTTAGCATCTCTCAAATATGACCCCTTATCCTTAAATGAAGAAGATGTGAAAAACAAGTTAAGCCAGAGGGGCGTTACAAATCTCAAATTCTATTCTCCTGAATATCATAAACCCCTATTTGCGCTACCTCTATACATACAAAGGGCATTGGAAGAGGAGAAGGACATAGCAACAGATGAGAACCCAACGTTTATGCCAGCATGAAGTGGGATAAACGTGAATGAAGAAAAGAGAGAGCTCTATAGAGAAGGCACAGTGGTTGATGTCGAAAAAACTGAAAAAGGCTATGCCATAGGCATTAAAGATGGCTTTGTAGTGGAATACTTCTTTTCCGAAAAGCCCATTGAAAAAGGCAAGAAGGTTAAGGTTTACTGTATATATGGTAAGAAGCAATCAAAATCGCAGTTTGAAATGATAGTGCTTGACTAACTATGTGTGGGGAATGGCGGGCCCGGCGGGATTTGAACCCGCGACCGTCAGCTTAGAAGGCCTGCGGCAACCTTAACGGTTGATGCCGCGCTATCCGGGCTGCGCCACGGGCCCTTTAAGCGCGCTAGTTATAATTAAAAATTCTCCCCTTTAAGCTTAAAGTTTCATCGGGATGAAGAAAGTTTCTCTTTTAATTCTTGAATCTTATTTCTAGCTTTATCAAGATCTCGTACTATTCCTTGAGCAAGCTCTTTCTTGCCTCCAGCCTTTCCACTAGCTGCCTGTACTATTTCTGAGGCTATTCGATTAGCCTCTAGTCCCATGCTCAAAGCTTTAGCGCCGCAAGCAACTAAAAGCAAAGTCCTGTCTTCTAATTTGGATAGCATCACAAGCGCTATATCATCAGCTTCTTTAGCGGTTTTTTCAGCCAGCTTTATCATGCCATCATAGTCGATTTCTGATAACTCTACGTCTATAAGCCTTTCTCCTTTACTTCTCCTCTCTAAAATTACTGGAATAATCGCTTCAACAACCTTGTCCTTAAGTTTCTCAACTTCTTTCCTTAACTGTTTAATCTCAAGCTTCAGCTTACTGGCAGCACTTGGAGTTTGCTCAAGAGGGCACTCTAAAACTTGAGCGGTGCTTCGTAGTCTCTCCTCTAATTCTCTTGTATAGTCTAATGCTGCTTTACCAGCTTTAAACTCAAATCGTAAGACACCGTCTTGTATTCTGTCAACCTTAATTATCTTAATCAATCCTATTTCGCCAGTTGAATTTACATGAGTTCCACCACAAGCTTGAGTGTTCCAACCTTCTATCTCAACGATTCTCACCATTCTTCCGGGCACAACTCCGCCTTGGTATATCTCTAAGCCATATGCTCTCTCAGCCTTCTCTCTTTCAATGAAACATGCTTTAACTGGAAGATTTTTAAAAACTATTTCATTAGCCATGCCCTCTATGAGCTTAATCTGATCATCGCTTAATTGCTTATAGTGCGTTACGTCGATGTGAGCGCGATCAGGCCACTTTTGAGCACCAGCTTGCCATGCATGGCTTCCCAAGACTCTACGTATTGCTTCTAATAAAACGTGAGTTGCCGAGTGGTGTCTCATAAGGCCTAGTCTTCTCTCAACGTCTATTTCTCCTTTAACATGGATTTTTTCAGGTATCTTACCTTTAATCACATGCACAATGACGTCTCCTATCTTTATGACATCTAAGACCTCGACTTTAGAATTGCCAAATACTATGAAACCTTTGTCAGGCTCTTGACCTCCACCTCTAGGATATAAGCATGTTTGCTCAAGGATTACAAAGTCTTCGCCACTTCTCAAAACCTGAGCATCAAAAGTAAATCGATACTGATCATCGTAATACAAGGTCTTAGTTGGAGGCAGGCCTGACACATCATATTGAAGTTGAGTCTCTGAGATCTTGGCTGATTGATGAAGTTGAGCTACAAGACTATAAAAGTTGTCAGGTATTCTCACTTCAACTCCAAGTTTTCCAGCCTCTTCTCTAACGATTTCTGGTGGTAGGCCGTGAGAATCATAAAGCTGCAAAAGCGTGTCTGTAGGTATAACTTTCTCCTTTAGACTCTTAATTATCTTTGAGATCAAGCTTCTCCCACGATTAATCGTGTTTTTAAATTTCTCCTCTTCTAATTCAAGTATTTCAATTATGGTTTTCTGCATGTTCAACAGCTTCGGGTAATCCTTACCCCAAAACTCGATTTGTCTTTTCACGAGCTCTCTCAAATATCCCTCCTCTAAGTGCAAAAGATTGCATAGTCTAAGGGCTCTCCTAATAACTAGCCTAGCAAGATACCCCTCACCGACGTTTGATGGTACAACGCCGTCAGCTAACATGAAGGCAATACACTTTGCATGATCAGCTAACGCAAAGACTTTCTCTATGGGTGCAATTTCTTTCTCTAACACTTCTAATGGTATTTTTGTGACGCTTGACAGCTCTCTTCTAAGCTCATCGACAGTTCTTCCTCTCTCAATTCTCATAAGAGCCGAGGCTCTAGCAACCCTAACCAGCAGCTCATGGTCTGGCATCCTGACGTTGGCTTCAAGACATATCTTATCTATTAAGTCACCATAAATAGCGTGAAAAGCAGTAGGTTTCCCTGTTAGGAACCATGCAAATCTTTCAATACCATAACCAGTATCGACTATTCTCATAGGCATTGGAACATATTTATCCTCTTCAACCTTAAAGCACATGAAAACAAGTGTTGCAAGCTCTAATCCATCAACGCAGACCTCTACGTCAGGGCCGGCATTACCTCCACCGACCCAGAAATCCTCCTTATATGTTATCGTTCTCTCATCTACACCAATTATATTGGTTAAAAATTCGTGGCAATACTCGACGGTTTCCTCCTTCCAGTACACCTCCTTATCAGGATAGTTAAAGGCGTGATGTCCACCCATTTCAAAGATCGTTAAGTGTCTACCAGCTGTTAGACCGACATTATCTATGTCCACAAGTCTAATGCAAGGCTGTGAAATAACTAGGGGATTTGCAGGAGGCGGTATCACGCCGTCCGTGACAAATGGTTGGAAAACAGCTATGCTAGCTATGGTCAAGTAGATATCCTCACGCCATCTTGCAACTACAGGATAAGGCTCTATGACTTCATGACCTTTACTCTTAAAAAACTCCAAGAAAAGCCTTCTCGCTAAAGAGACGTCAGCTCCAGCCTTTAGCTCTCTACCTATAAATGTATACTCTTGACAAGGGGCATCTCCACATATCTCTCTATTCGGGTCAAGAGTCCAAAAAGCCGAGCCACAAACCTTACATTTTCTCCTTACAAAACCCCTCTTAGTGAAAAACTTGAGTTTATACTCTTCCTCTGAAACAATCATTCTTCTTCAACCCTTAAATTAAAGTATGGAAATTTATAGGAAAGAAGCGAGACTACAATGAAATCCATGTATTAGCCGAACAGCGAGCTTAGACCTTCAGCAATAGTCTCTTCAGAAGCTGCTTCTTCCTTTTCCTCCTTCTTTTCCTCCTTCTTTTCTTCAGCAGGTGTCTGAGCGGCTGCAGCTGGTTGTGGTGCGGTAGCTGCTGGAACAACAGCTGGAACCATGGCTCCCTTAATAGCTTCATCGATGTTAACTTCCTTTAAAGCTGCGCAAAGAGCCTTAACCTTGACTTCATCTACTTCAATGCCTGCTGCTTGTAAGACCGACTTAATTGCATCTTCAGTTATACTTTTACCAGCTTGATGAAGTAGCAAAGCAGCATAAACATACTCCAACTCCACGAAACCCCCTTTATTATTGAC
>QMSF01000102.1 GCA_003649565.1 Thermoprotei archaeon
AGTAAATGAAACAATGAAGATATACATAGCGCCAGGCTCAACTAGTCATGAAGAAGTCGAGATAGAAATGCCTAGTCAATACATGAACTTTACAAAGATCGTTGAAGGAAAATACGAGATAGGATCAAATCTCCAGATACTATCTCACATGCAGTTCAAGGTCAGACCTAATAAGTATAGAGTAGCTGATTACCACATAGTAAAAGTTAAGCCAAACATAATCTTAGCGACTAACTCAACAATAGTAGAACATGCTTTTAATGAGAATCTCGGAGTTTTAAATATCAAAGTTCAAGGAGTACCTGGAAGTCAAGGAGCAATGAACATAACGATCCCAAGAGACATAGTGGAATCTCAAAATGCTGTAACCATAACAGTTAAAGTTGATGGTCAAAAGGTTAACGCAAAAATAAGTAAAGATGGCAAAAACTATTACGTTTACTTCACATATCAACATAGTGTACACTTAATAGAAGTAATCTTCTCGAAATTACAGGCAATACAAATACAAGCGCCACAACAAGTAGCTGCTGAAAGCCCTATGGAAATAATAGTAGCATGCCTTGATCAAACAGGAACTCCAGTGAGTGGAGCAACAATTACATTATACTTAAATGGAGAGCAAATAGCGTCTCTTACAACGGGACCTGATGGTCGAGCAGTATACATGTTAACACTTAAAGAAGGCAAATATACATTGAAAGCTCAAGCAGATGGAGTAGTAGAAACAGCGACGATAATAGCAACGCCGCAACCGCCAATACTCCTAATCATCGCGACGATCATAGTCATAGCGATACTAGCAAGCATACTAGCAATATTAAAGAAAAGACATGAAAAAGCGGCGGGCATAAAACAATCTTAATGCATTACTCACGACCATATTATTGAGCTCTTTACTTCGCAAGCACATCTCTAATTACCTGTCTTAGAATCTTATTTCTTCAAGCGGTATGCCTCTGCTTTTTCTCAACATCACTAATGATATTGCTATAAATATTACAATCCATGCGAAGAGAGATATCGCAGCTAACCTTAAATTTATGGATGTTAATGGTTCACTGCCGAACAGCCATGCAAGATAAGACCCTGTAGGAGGAACCATACCAGTTGCATGATACATCAATAATGAGGGTATCGTGCTTAGTGGTATCACGTAAACGAGCGATTTGAAGTCTACCCATAGCTGTGAATACGCTATGAACGCTATGACTAACGGAATGAAGCTTACCATAGATATCGCTCTTGTTCTTCTCGTAACGATTATTGTTAAAGCTAAGGCATAAGCAAACCAGTATAATGCTACTCCACTTATGACTAAATCCACGAAGACACCGATGGGGTTCTTGAGAACTGGAAATACTCCAAACTTAGCATAATTGGCGGCTATTATGGACGCATATATGACCGCTATGAATATCAATAGTGTTACAAGACTTCCAAAGAAGTCTTCAAGTAGAAAAGCTCTTGGCGAGAGCTTAGTGAACTTAGTTAAGTACCTGGCAGCTCTTGATTGATGAAAGATGCTATAAGCTAAACCTATGGCCACCGAGGCCATGGAAAGCAAGCCTAGAAAGCCAAATGCCATAGATGCATTAACACTAGCAAAGTATTCGAGGGGTATGGTCTTAGGAGGCCCTTTTGTAAACACGAAAATCCACATTAGAACCCAGAACTCTATGAATCCTATACCCCAACCCAAAAGCTCAGGATTAGTCAGTAAATCCTTCATTTTGAGCTTTAAGTATATGGTCATCGCTGAACACCCATTGCTAACTCATATACCTTGTCTAGAGTTGTAAGCTTCGTTAAAGCTTCGCCTTTAGCGCTTTTAACTAAACTGTATTTACAGCCTGAAGCCTCAAATCTCAATAATGCTTCCTCCTCATCACCCATAACTAAACTCGCGTTTAACAACTCGCTTACAGGCACAGGACCATAGAGCTTCCCCTCAAAAACGAAAACTGTGCTCCAATCACTTAATGCTGTTAAGAGCCATGTCTCATGGGTATTCAAGAGGAGCACTCCATTATATTCCTTAAGACCCTCTATGAGCCTCGACTTTCTAGCTGGATCTAGCTGCTCAAAAGGTTCATCCAAAAGCACGTGTTTGACCTTTGAAGCTAAGGCTGCTATTGTTGAAAATGCCTTTTGCTGTCCAGCTGATAACTCCCAGAGCTTTCTTCTCTTCAATAACATTTTATCGACACCAAGCTGCTCCAACAAGCTTAACGCATAGTCGAGATCTCCACCAACTAAATCCATGTACAAGCGTAAATTATCATAGGCATTTAAATGCAGCACATTATACACTTCGCTTAAATTCACAGCTAAAATACCGGGCTCTCCATATATAGTTGAGACATCAACTCCATCAATCAACACTTCGCCTGACGAAATAGGAGTTAACCCAGCAATAGCTCTAAATAACGTGGTCTTTCCAGAGCCATTAGGCCCCAAAATTAGGTGTTTGTCATCAAATCTTGCTGTAACGCCCTTAATTATTGGTTCTTGCCGCCACCTATACTTAACGTACAGGTCAGAAATCTCAATCAAGAAACCACACCTCAAGCGTTAGGAGCCATTGGAAAAATTCTCTCCTCAAGAACATAAAAATTTTATAGACTAGTCTCCTTAGAAAGGCTTGAAATCATTGTCGGTGACGTCAATGAGCAAATTCACGTCTATCACAGTGATAATGGTAGTAGTCGTCTCCATAGCTCTCATGGCTGGTTATGTCCTCCACCTACCTGAAGTAACTCCTGAGCGGACAAGCATCTGGCTTAAAGTGTATTACGACTTCATTAATGAGTTCTACAGACCTCAATGGCTAAGCAGAAGCGACATACCCTCATATCCTCAAAGCGCTCACATAACTGGCATACCTTGGATAAGCCATAGCGAGCCCTTCTGCGCTTCAACATGCTTGCAAATGATCTCGTATAGGTATGGAATCAACAAGTCAATAGGTTACTTCAACTTCATAATGGGCTTTACCTATGGCGCATGGCTACTAGAAGCCGATAGCGTGTACTTCATACCCGGCAGCGATCCATTTATCGGTTACATCAACGCATCCAAAGTCTTAGGCTTCAAGTACCATCTGCTAGTCACAAATGATAAAGACCTCTTCCTTGATGCATGTTGCTACTACGTCTCTCAGGGCAACCCTATAGTCCTACCCGTAGACGCATCTACATTATATGGCTCTGAAGGTTTTTCTCCCCACTTTGAATTAATGGTTGGCTATAACGCTGATTACTTCTATATTTATGAGCCAGTTGAAGCAAAAAGCAGGTTTTCCTATGGAGAGCTTGGAAAGGCTTTTCCCAAAGATGTGGTAGCCAAGGCGGTAAGCATATTCTCAAAGGATCTCGGTCTCCCATGGAAGTACGCCTTAATATATTTCACTAAAAGTGGTGAGCCTAGAGAGGAGTTGAAGGAAATGTTAGTATGGGTTGGCAATCTTCAAATAGGAGCTGTCTACTACGGTTCTGCCATTGGCTCCAAAGCGATAGAAAGGCTGGCTAACCTTACATCCGCAGGTAAAATAGACATGGAGACATATAATTGGAGCATGGGAATGGCATATGTGTCTAGGCTCAGCAACTCTATCTTCTTGAGGAGTTACTTCCACAATAATAGCTTAGTCCTGAAGGCCTCACATGAACTCGAAGAGGCAGCCATGCTCTACCATCAAATCTTGGAGTTAACACAAGGAGGATTAACATTAAGTGAAAAAACACAAGTAGTAGACTTGCTTTTACAGGCAGCTCCACACGAAGCAAAGGCAGGCGAATTATTGATAGAAGCTGGCGGCTTCACGCCATAAGGAAAAAGCCCAATGTATGTATTTAAATGGGCTAAAAATGAGCCCTTAATGTGAACAGAGCAGGACATGTGGGCTTTACACTCACAATAGTAGGTCTAGCACTCTATATGCTCAATTTCACATCTCCAAGTTACCTGCTGTTACTAATGTTATCAGCTTTCTTCTCAGTGCTCCCAGACATTGATTTAAAACTCGAGGTTAAGCATAGGAGATACACGCATAACATCCTCATGGCCCTATCGGCTAGCCTCCTTGTAGGCTTGTTAACTCAATACGTAAACCTAGGCTTTATGCTTGGCTTCATGTCTTGCTTATTGGGCTTTCTTTGTCATATAACGGGAGACTTATTGACCTACATGGCCTTTCCGCCACTATGGCCTTTCGTGAAGAAAGAGATAAGCCTGAGATTATTTAGCTCGAGTAATAAGGTGGTTAATGGCCTCTTCATGGTGCTTGGAGTAATGATATTAATCTTCTACGTACTCAAGATGGGTTATTTAGATGCATTAAAGCTAGCAAATTTATTAAGTTGAAGCCTCTTAGCATAGTTACCTTCAAGTAAAGGATCCTTAACTGCTGAGGGGAGGGTCTCGTGAACAGCGTGTTCGTTAGCCTAAGAGATTTAAAGATATTAATTGTAATGACAGGCATCTTCGCATCTTCAATAGTGGTCGCCAATGTGGCTGCGGCAATAAAGCTATTAGCTCTACCAATAGGTCCACTGTTATTTGTTGTTCCAGCAGGCACAATAGCTTATGCAGTAACATTTCCAGTGACTGACATAGTCGATGAGGTGTATGGTAAGAAGATAG
>QMSF01000103.1 GCA_003649565.1 Thermoprotei archaeon
ATCAAAAAGAGCAAACAAGGTGGTGTCAAGATGATCATCCACCACCTGAAAGGCTTCCCCGTTGAAGTAAGCCCCTTGGTGTGAACAGTTATAATAAAAGATAACACTGAATTTATAAGCGTTATCATTTCTAGTGTCTGAAAGCGCGGAATTTCAAGTTAAGGATAAAATGTAGTAAGACGCCTCTTATATGGTGCCTCCTTATGATTGTTATTCCGGTTATGGATATCAGAGGGGGGCTTGTTGTCCAAGCAAAAATGGGTATGAGGGAGCTTTATAGACCGATAACCGATAGCATTTATGGTACTTGTAACCCCATGGACTTAGCTTTAAAGCTGGCAGCTGATGGGTTTAAGACAATCTATGTAGCTGATTTAGACTCAATATTAGGTCATGAAATTAACGAGAGAATTTTCAATTGTTTGAGAAAGCTCGATCTTAAAATCATAGCTGATATAGGGGTTAATAACGAAGTTAAGCTTGAAGAAGCCATAAGGTTGGCTGATTACCCCGTAATTGCCACAGAGACCATTCCAAGTTTAAGCTTTCTCTTCTGCGCATTAAGAGAGTGCGGGGATAAGGCCTTTTTAAGTCTGGATATGAGAGGAGGCACGGTGATTAGTACAGCCGCTGAAATGGCTGGTTTGAACATAGAAGAGGCAAGTAGGGTCCTTAGGGATATAGGCGTTCGAAAGGTGATACTAATAGACTTTAATAGGATCGGGTCTTATTCCGGGCCTAATATTGATGATGCAAAGTACCTTGTTAAATGTGGTTTTGATGTATATGTTGGTGGTGGCGTTAGAAGTTTAGAAGACATAATTACACTTGATAAAATAGGTGTATCAGGCGTGCTCATAGGTTCTGCACTACATTCAGGTAGGATAAAGGCTGAAGATCTTAAGCATCTTGGCTTCATTTAGCTCAAAGTTAAGGGTATTCAAAGCACCTTAATGAAGGGTTATTTACTGCTCTATGCTAAAATATTTGCTTGGTGACGGACTTGGTTAGCGTAAATCGCTTAGCCATGAAGATAGTAAATGAGCTTATAGATCATCAAGAAGAGTATAGAATAAAAGTCGAAAAACTATCATGCGGAGCAACAATAATAGATACGGGCTTAGAAGCTGCAGGAGGATACTTGACAGGACTTAAACTCACGGAAATATGCTTAGGAGGCTTAGCTAACTGTTGGCTCACGTACCAAACCTATGGAGACATAGAACTTCCTACAATAGTTGTCGCTACCGATCATCCAGCATTATCGCTATTAGGCTGTCAGTTGGCTGGATGGATGGTTAAGGTTGGAAGCTTCTTTGCTCCATCTTCAGGACCCGCGAGAGCGTTATCTCTTAAGCCCAAAAAGGTCTTTGAGAAGATAGGTTATAAGGATGAGCATAGCGAAGCAGTAATAGTCATGGAGACAAATAAGAAACCTACAGATGAGGTAGCTCAGAAAGTAGCTGCTGACTGCAAGGTTGACCCTAAGAATCTATATATGGTCTTGACTACCACAGCTTCAATGGCTGGCTCAGTCCAAGTGTCAGGTAGAGTCGTCGAGACAGGTCTCTATAGGCTTGAATTTCTAGGATTAAATCCAAATAAAGTGGTTTTTGCTAGCGGCTCGGCACCTATAATGCCTCCACACCCAGATGTAGGCATATCAACAGCTAAAGAAGAAGACGCTTTGCTTTACGGTGGCGTTGGAAGCTACGTAATAGATGAGGAGGAGGCAAAGTTACAGGAATATGCAACTAAGGCGCCTGCCACTGCATGGCCTGACTACGGAAAGACTTCTTACGAAGCACTAAAGGCCGTAAGCTTCGATTGGTCAAAGCTTGATCCATCATTCTTCACTATAGGCAAACTCATGCTAACGAGCAAGAAGACTGGAAAGACGTACATCGGAGGAAAAGTGAATCCAGAGATGCTTAGAAAGTCCATAGAGCTTTAATCACTACTTCGTTTTATCTCCATGCTAAATGAAAACCAACCGTTTTCTCCTCATTTTCTCTTATGGGTTCTCTAAAAGAAATTTTTAAGTTAAAAACTTCATTCAACGTATTCTAAGGGCAATAAGCTTCCCTAGCTACACATGTTGAGGTGCTTTAATATGCCCTTAAAATTCGGTATAGAATTTGTTCCTGCAACATCTGTTGACGGATTAGTGAGCTCCATCGTCCAAGCGGAGAACGTGGGCTTTGACTATGTGTGGGTAACTGATCACTACACCAATAGATGCGTTTACATAGCACTTGCCGTCGCAGCGTTAAACACCAAGAGAGTTAAGCTTGGTACGGGCGTTACAAATCCGTTTCATATACATCCTGCTTGGACTGCCTCAGCCATAGCGACACTAAACGAAATAAGTAATGGTAGGGCTGTTTTGGGTTTAGGTCCTGGTGACAGGTCGACACTAGGCCAAATAGGGCTAAGCCTAAACAAGCCATTAACGACAGTCAGAGAAGCTGTAGAGATAATCAGGAAGCTCTGGGCCGGCGAAACTGTAAACTTCAGTGGAGACGTCTTTCACTTAGCTAATGCTAGACTCAGCTTCAAGCCCTCAACGCCAATACCAATCTACATAGGGGCTCAAGGGCCGAAAATGCTTGAGCTTGCAGGCGCCATAGGCGATGGGGTATTGATTAATGCCTCGCATCCTAAGGACTTTGAGTATGCCGTCAAGTACATTAGGGATGGAGCGCAAAAAGCTGGCAGGAAGATAGAGGACGTAGACGTAGTCGCGTATGCAGCTCTATCAGTTGATGAAAATGCGGCTAAAGCTAGAGAGGCAGCTAGAATAGTTGTTGCCTTCATAGTTGCCGGGTCGCCGGACAATGTTCTTGAGAGACATGGAATCAAGAAGGAAGAGGTTGAAGCTATTAGAAGCGCTTTAGCTAAAGGCGATATACCTGGAGCTGGCAAGGCAGTATCCGATGAATCTCTAGACGCATTCTCCGTTTCGGGAACACCTGAAGAGTGCATATCGAGAATTGAGCAACTAATAAAGATGGGAGTAACTCAATTTGTCGCTGGCTCACCTCTAGGTCCCAAGAAGAAGGCTGCTATAGAGACCATAGGGAGAAAGATAATACCAGCCTTCAAGTAGAACTTTTGATATCCTCATCATCCAATTTTTTTCTCAAATAGGAGAGCGATAAAAGAGTGATAAGGGAAAAAACTCATCAAATTTCAACTTCAATTTTTTGCGTTGCAAGCTCCTCGTACTTCTTTAGGTGCGGATTATTCTTTAGGTTGACTATGAGCCTGCCTCCGCATCTTTCGCTTGCTATGGCGTCTCCAACGAATACTAGTAAGGGGCCTTCTATCTTCTCTCCCGCCACTTTCATTGATGGTCTTACCTCATCGATGTAGAAGCTTGGTAGTATTGTTGGTATCTTTCCGAGTATTACGACTCTACCTCCGGTCATTCTAGCTCCAGCTTTGCCTGCACAATCACCCTTAATGAGCACTGTTCCTCCTTTCATTTCTAGGCCTGGCATGATGTCACATGAGCCATTGACTATTATCGTCCCACCTCTCATGCCTAAACCTACTTCGGCGCCAGCATCTCCATGGACTATGATTGTTCCTCCTTTCATCCCTTTTGTTGGAAGCTCGCCTCGATATGAGCCTCCGACTCTATCTCCTGTTGAGCCGTGAACCTCTATAGTCCCACCATACATCTTAGCTCCAAGCGATGGACCAGTCGAGCCTTTTATTACTAGCTTGCCTCCTTTCATTTTTCGCCCTGCATACGCTCCTACATCTCCTTGCACTTCGATTTCTCCTGCGCTCATTTTCTCGCCAACACGTCTAAGCCTATTGGTGCAGCCCTTGAAGATTATCTTCACTTCTTCGGGCTTCGAGCCTATTTCACCCTCAACCTCAAAGACCTCAGTTAATCTTAGCTGTCTATTTCCAACCCAAATGGTTATTTTCGATAAGTCATTTAGTGTGAGGCCAGCTATTTTATCTGGTATTATTTCCTCGACTTCGACTGGAACTCCTGGATCTTTAGCTAGATTTAGCGTTAAGGTAGACATTTTCATTTCACCTCCACTTTAACTGGTTTTCTAAGTTCATGATCACCTACAATGTAGTTATCATACGATACGCTGTACAACTGTGGGAATACACCTTTGAGATACTCGATAGTCCTGTTGTAGACGTCGGGGTTCACAGCCTTTGTCGCATCAACATAATATGTGGCTCCATAGATATCTGGTTGAACAACCCTGCCCTCTTTAACGACTATTACACCTGACTTTATTGTGTAGTATGCTCTCTTGAAAGCCTTGATAAAGGCTTTATAGTCCTTTGATACATCATCTTCAACAGGGTTTAAATCGTAAATCGCTATGTCGGCATCTGCCCCTATTCCTAAATGACCCTTCTGCTTTTCGAGGCCTAGTATTTTGGCTGGCCCTGCTCTAGTCACTATCGCTATATCATAAAGCGTGTATTCTCTATCTATTGATGGTAGTGCTGCATGCTTTAACCCTCTCCTATTGACTTTAGCCATCATCTCTTCTCTGGCTTTCTTACTTACAAGCCATGAGAGGCCTATTGGATACCTTGTAAATCTACCCGCATTGGGATTATCCGATGTGAATACTATCTTCCATGGATCTTTCGTTA
>QMSF01000104.1 GCA_003649565.1 Thermoprotei archaeon
GGCATAGAGCATTCATTGAAGCCGGTATACCGGATAAGACACGCTATGAAAAGCATCCTCAAATTCATGAGAAATGCTTTAAGAGTTTATGTGGAGTTTATGGTTAGCTTTCGTCATTTCTTTTTCTTCGCTTTCTTCTTGGGCTTCTCTTCCTCAACCTTTTCTTCGCTTGCTACTACACCCACACCCATAAGTTTCTTGAGCGCTGAATCCAAGAATTTAATGTAGAGGCCTTTTTGCCCTACAAATGCGCCGAATTCCTCTTTGACTTTAACCATTAGGCTTGGCCCTGCAAAGTCCGCGTCAACCACATGTTTATGTATCCAAGCTACTGGATGTATTGCTCTTATGAGCTCTGTGAAATTCAAGGTTAGTTCTATGGCTCTAAGCTTTAGCTCTGTCTCCTGCTCGATTTTATTTATTCTTTCACCGCCTCTACCAATGAATCTTGCCAGATAGCCTTCCTTAACTATGACTAAGGCGTCTGGGACATGCTCAGCTGTTATGTCGAAGTTCCTCTTGTCATCTATTAAGTCTAGGACTGTTATGACATCGGCGTCAGGAGCATATATCTTAGCTGAATCTATGACTCCTCTTTCAATGCTATTTAGCGGTCTTCTCCTCATTTTCATTTCTAATAGGAGCCTTATGCCCCTCTTAGCGCCAGGTCTTACTATGTCCTTTAATCCTAGGTCAACGACCTTGGCGTTATCTTCTCCTAAAAGCACCTCTCTTAACATTACGACGCCGCTTGAATCTGCTCCTAAAACGCTTTGTAGTACTGGGTCTCCAGCGACTATGAATTTGCTTCCACGGCCTACTCTCATGAACGCCTCTATGGTGCTTTCAGGCATGACTGCCTGTGCATCATCAATAAATATTATCGACTCATCAAACGTCCTGCCTCTAAGATAATGAGCATCTGCAAATACAAGCTTGCCTTCCTGGAGTAGCTTTTCGATTTCCTGCCATTCTACAAGGCCAGTTAAAATGTCTTTGAGGTATGCTGATGCTAAATCGTAGTAGAGAGTCCCAGCTTCAACTGATGTTACTTCCTTACCTGTTACGACGTCGACTACAGGCTTGGCTATTATGAACCTCTTATACTTGCCTTCTATCACGCTGTCTATGCCATAAGCGACGCTGAGCAAGCTTTTACCAGTGCCAGTGGGACCAAAGACTCCTACAACCTCGTAACTATCGCTTCTAAGAGCATCAAGTAGCTCTTCTTGTCCAGGACTCATAGGCTTAAGCTTCTCTAAAATGCCCATGCCCGGCCCCTCCCCTTCAATAGTAGCTCTGGTGATACTAACATGTGCAAGCTAATACATAAACTTACATTGCTTGGGTAATTGGTGCTCGACGAGGGTCAAGATTATTGAGCTATAAAAGTTTAGGTGTTCGAAGTTGACTAGTATCTCTTGAAAAGAGCATGCCAACTATAACCATCGAGTTACCCGATGATACATATAGGAGATTAAAGGAAGAAGCGATATCCAAAGGGTTAACTGTGGATCTCTACATAGCCTCGTTAATCGAGGATTTCATAAGAAAACGAGGAGCCAAGCATATAGACGAAGCATTAAAGGCAAGGCAACAAACAAATACTATTCAGCAAAAGACTAGGAGAAGCAAGATACCTGACGAGTTTTATCAAGCATTTAAGAAATGGTGGAATTTAAGAAATGAAATGTCGTTCGATGAGTTTGTAGAGCAAGCAGTCGAAAAGGGTTATGATATCAAGGACGTCTATGAATGGTCGTATAGGTTATGGAACAGATTTGAAGAGCGGGAGAGCAAGGCGGCAGCCAAAATAAGTGAAGCTGTTAAGACAGCTAAAGTAATAATGCTTAGTGAGTTAAAGCCTAAAAACCCCAAAGCACTCATAAACCTAGCTAAAAGTAAAGGAGTTAAAGTCATAGAGGGAGTTAAAGACGTAGCCTTAGTAGACAACGACTTTTACATTCAATTTATCGAGAAGCTCAAGAAGCTGCCTAGAGAGCCTAGAGGATTGACGGAAAGTGAAGAAAAGCTTTTGAAGTTCATGAGGGAAAACGGCCTCATCTATCTAGACGTGGAAGGCCGATGGAGATTAACTTGAAGCACCACTTGCGCCACAACACGAGGCCAACAAATTTAATAGGCTCAAAAATGGGAGATTATGTTGAGGCATGGTTAAGAAGTTTAAGAAGTTCGTAAAGACTGTTAAGGCTAAGGCTCCTTGGCTAGAGCATATAATCGAGGGGTTTGACGATGCCTGCGATCTAAACCCCATAGACGTCGTCGTTAAAGCTCCTTCAGGGAGCCTCTGCGTTTATTGTAAGGGCTCTAAAATGCTCTGCAGCAAGTCTCAATGCCCAATATTGGTGAAGGCCTATAGCCTGGTTAAAGTCAAGTCGATTATAAACTCACTAGATATAATGGGCTCATCCCCTCCAGCCGTCTTTGTGGGGCGTTACGGCTATCCCTATGTTTATGCTGGCCCTCTTGTGCCACCATTTACAGGCGATACTAGCATCCTTGATACACCTGAATTCTGGCTTCAAGCTTCGATACAAGACATCGTGGACTTCAGGATGAAGCTCATTCGAGGAAAAGCCAGATTCCATGTGCGCGATGCCAATGAGCCGCTAAGACTCCTAGAAGAAGCCCAGTTAATGGCCATGGGATCAAGGCCTGTAGACTCAGAGATGAAGCTTTCGAAGAAGCCTAGCGCAAGCATACTACTTGACGATGAGGTTCAACCAATGGGTCCATCAGCTCCAATGAAGGACTTGAGAATAGAAAACGTGAGCACTCACAGACATGTAGAGAAGGTTGTTAGTGACGTCGATTTAAAGGCTAAAGACGCAGTGCTTGAGCTTTACAATAAAGGCGTTCATGTATCGCAAATACAGAGAGTCTTCAGCGTAGGCCTTCTAGGAGTCAAAGGTCAAAGAAAGCTTGTGCCGACACGATGGAGCATAACAGCAGTCGATAGCACGATATCCAGGACCTTGAGAGACGAAGTTGTCAAGAAAATGCCTGAAATAAATGAGTATAGGGTTTACAGCCTTGACTTTATGGATAACAAGTTCGTGATAATTATGTTTCCAGGGAAGTGGAGTTACGAGTCCATTGAGGCATGGTTTCCAGGGACAACATGGAACCCTGGTGGAGATTCAATAGCATTTTGTGGTGATTGGGAGGGATATTGGGGTAGAACGACGTATGCAAGCATGGGCGGATGCTACTATGCTGCAAGGCTAGCTATAACAGAGTACTTAGCTAAGATTGGAAGACAAGCGTCAGTCCTAGTCCTTAGAGAAGCACATCCAGGATACATAATGCCTGTAGGAGTGTGGATCGTTAGAGAATGCGTTCGAAGAGCTTTAGAGCAAGGTTATGAGAAGTGTGATAGCTTAAAAGAAGCCTTAGAAAGAGCATTTAATAGGCTGGCCATTAATCCACGTCTATGGATGCAAGTGAGCAAAATGCTCAATGAGCAAATCAAGCAAGAGAAATTAACGAAGTTTATAAAAAATTGGCTTGAATTAAGAAGGGTCTAAAATGTTCTTGTTCCCGCTCATCCTCAATTAAAATGTTAGGGTAAAAATTGGGGAAAAGTAAAATAGTAACGCCGTTAAGGTAATAGCGATGAAGATAAATGAATAATAGACTTTGGAATAAGCTTCTAAATAGAGGGCTAAGGCTTAGAAGTAGTGAAGCCGCATTACTCTTTTTCAGAATACTAAAGATGCTTGAAAAAAATGAAGATAAAGGACGAATTATGCTCGTATCATTTCTATCAGCTCTTTCGTCTAGAAGACCGGGCTTAAACGAGCTTTATGGCATGTGTCGAGCAATACTCAGATCGAGAGCTAAGAGGCTAAATCTAAGCTTTAAAGGTGAGTCGCTACAAGCTGGTAGATCAGGTAAGAGCTGTATAAAGACGATAAGCGTGACGACGCCGGCATCAATCATAGCATCTGCTGCTGATGGAACAGTACTAAAAAATGTATTTACGGGTTGGAACGATCAAAGCCCCATAACTCTTCTACAGGAAATGGGCGTAAATCCTCATTTAGATGTCAAGAGGGCTGTTAAGGTGGCTAAGAGGCTAAAATTATTATTGTTAGCATCCGACGTTACCTTCGCTTGGACTTCAAGACTTTGCGAAATGAGCGAAGAATACGGTGACATATTAGAGGCAACAGCAAAGCCTCTTCTAATCTCAATGGCAGTCGCCATGAATCCATTTAACGCCAGAAGAGCCTTTAGGGGTGCTCCAGCTCTTGATATTGCTCGGATAATAGCTAAGCTGTATAGGAGGATGGGGTATAAGCGAGCTTTAGTTGCTGTTAGCACTGGACCTCGTGGCTTAACAATAAATTGTCTATTAAATATTGTGTATAACGCGATAGTTGACGTCAAAGGGCGGAGAATTTCAAGATCCATTTTGAATGCTGATGACTTTAACATTCCAAGAGCTAAGCTATCAGACATAGAGGCTCCACAAAGCCCGGGATTAGCTGCCAAAAGGATTTTAGAGATTTTGTCGGGAGTACGTAAAGATGGGCTAAGTGGCTTCATAATGCTTAATGCTGCTGCGATGCTTTATGCTAGTGATAAGGTAAAAACCATTGGGGATGGTTTAGA
>QMSF01000105.1 GCA_003649565.1 Thermoprotei archaeon
GTTTATCACTTCAAAGGGCATTATGCTGGAGCGGCAAGCTTAAACACGCCGTTTATGTATTCGTCTCGTAGAGCTAAAGTCTGGTCCCTGTAATCCTCAATGATATACCATTTTACTATGACTGAGGCATTTGTGGCAATGACGCTTACTCAATGTGCCCTCTCCTTTTTCTTATGACTTCAACGCTGGAATATCCCTCATCAGGGACTATCACATTCCTCTCATTTAAGAGCAAGGCTCTAGCCAAGTTCCTCTCTTCTTCTTGCTTTAAGACCTTTATAATGACTTCACTCACGACTTCACTCCAATTTATGTGCTTTAAGCGCTCCATTTTCTTTTTGGTTTCATCGTCAATGCGCACGGTAATTAAACCCATAGATCTCACACTATGTTTAAGAAGGACAGTATATAGGCTTACTACGTATATGCGATGGTGGAGTGCCAAGAATTTGCTTTTCACAAAGTGATGTGATCCCGATTAATATATGCTATAACTCATGGGTTTTCTTGGTCAGTTAATATCATGGAGCTTTCCTGTTCTTCATAAGACTCTAATTCCTTGGCGGAAGCCTTACCTAACACGCCTATGAACTTATCTATGCTAGGCTTTTTCTTAACGAAGACTATAACCTCTTCGCCATCCTCCAGATCCACCTTCTCTAACAGCTTTAGCACACCTTTCTCGTATATGGCCTTAACCATTAAGGACATCTAGCGACCCCCACAGCTATTAAGATAATGACTATTATAAGTCATTATCTTAAGTTCTTAGCATTTGTCATTCTCATTAATCAATTAGTCCTTCACGTTCATGAGTTTCGTATAGAGAGTATGAAGTTACGCTTAAAAGACCCCTACACATATCTCTCCTAACATTAGGCTTTTGGAGAGGTGTGCTCGCTACCCCCCTCAGAAACCAGAGAAGTTTATGGTGACTCTATGTAAACTGCCCTCTCTCGCGATGTAGGGTAATACCGCTCTTTCTCTGTCATGCGGGTTTTTCTACGTGAATATTGAAGACGCGTATTGTAATGGTTTACACAAGGTGGTTTATCTAGTTGCATTATTAAGTGCATCTGATTTCTTCGTATTGGTATTGGTATGGCTAATTATTTTAGCTGGTTTTTATTGGTAGATCTCTACTTCTTAGTGTTTTGGTTTCGGTTCTTTTTGAGGCTTTTTATGATGTCGTCGTCATCAGTAATAAGAGTGGCCTTGAGGCTTTTAGTGATGAAGAGGTATGATGCATCGTAGAATGTTAAGCCCATTTGTATGGCTGTTAATAAGATGTCTACTTCACACTCATAACTTGATATGTCGATTACGCTCATTAGGTTAAGTAGGGAGTTTATGAAGTTAAGGACTTTAATTGCCTGGTCAACCTCAATTCTCTTTATCAGATATGCTTCTTTCCATAAGGCATTTCCGACTTCATATCGCGTAAGTGTTAAGGTGTAGCATTCATTTCTCTCAATGAAGTCTATGATGGCGTCATTGTAAAGGCGCACCGAGTTTAGTAGTGCACTAGCATCAAAGAGATATCTCAATGTTCCTCCCTACTTTCCCTAATGATCTTCACTATCTCTTCTTCAGGTATTTTAGATAAGATTTGTGATGCTTCTCGAGCCATAATTCTAAGCTGCTCTCTTTCTCTTCGTTTAACCTCCTCCTCAAGAGCTCTTCTTATTAGCTGATTTATGTTGATACCCAGCTTAGCAGCCTTCTCCCTAAGTTCATAGGGCACCTTAGCTGAAACCGTTACATATCGACCCATAAGCAATCCCGAATATACTACCATTCAAAGTAGTATAAAACGCTTTTTGTAAATAAAATACATCATGGACTTATCGCACTTCGCATGTTCATTGAACTTTATGATGCCTATCATCATTATAACATCATTATAAAGCTTAATATGAGCATACATGCTTCAATTAGCATACATTTATACGCGTTAAAGCCCTTGGTATCGCATGCCTGCTATTATTAGGATTATTTAATAACAACACTAATAATAGTAATAATCAGCTGATGACGAATAGAGCCGAATCAATCGAGCTTTACCTCTTAACTGTGAAGGTTACTATCGCGCCTTCAGGTATCTCCTCTATTTCTTTGATTTCGATTTTGAGCCCTAGATCTTCTAGCTCGATTTTAAGGTCATCAAAGTAATCGTAGAAGCCGCATGTATAACAGAATGAGCCGCTAAACTTCACTTTAAACTCTTGATCCCCAATGTATACTAATGATGCTTCTACTTCAGGCGCCCTATACTTGTTGTACTCTTCAATTGCTTTCTCTATGACGTTTCTAATGGTCATAACTCCCTAATTCCCTCTAGGAGTCTATTATTGCCTGCAAGTATTTTACTGTGCTCATCCTACTTCTCAAACTTCTTAAGTTCCTCATGGCTTTAGCTCTTCAATAATTGCCTTGATATTGCTTACCATTGAGGTGTATCCTAACAACATCTAAAAATGACTTAACGTTCTCAAAGTCTTCTAGGAAATAGCGATGAGTAAGCCTTCTTCCTATCAGGCCCTACCTCTCTGAAGTGTCTTATCCACTTAGTTGCTTTAAGAAATGCGTTAAGCTTGTAATACCTTCTCTACGATTTGCGTTTATCCCATTGTTCTATACGCCTAGCTATTTGGATTATGCTTCACTTTGCGGCTTAAAGCCATGCTAATAATGCATTAGATTTTGACAATAAAAAGTGGAGGTTGATGTTATGTGCTTCTCCATAATCCATGGACATTGCAGTATGCTCTTGCAATTAGCTTTTCAGCCTTTATGTTGAAGAGCGCTTCAGGTAGTTCACCTGGCTTTAGGTATTTTCTGTGAGTTTCATTTTCCGTTGATAGTTCGATCCACTCTATGTAGTGGTTTTCCTCCATTGGGTGTTGTATTGAGCCTACTTTAACCTTGACAGCTCCCTCTGAAACCTCGATTACTGGAACGTGTTTTTCCCTGCCTGCTTCAACCGTCTTCTCTTCTAGAAGCTGCATTGGCTGGCCACAGCAAACTAGTTGTCCTGCACCTTCGTGGAGCACTTCAACTATGTTGCCACATATGTTACACTTATAGATCCTCTTGATTAGAGCCATGATATGTCACCTTAGAGGCTCTTATAGCAGAACCACCAGTCATAACATTCATACTTCTTCACTCTCTCCTTGGCCGTCTGTTCATCGGTTGCTGGTGGTATTATGACTTTGTCTCCTATTAGCTCATTGTTAGGCCAGTTAGCTGGCATTGCCACGCCCTCTCTATCCGATATCTGTAGTGCCTTGACAACTCTCAGGATTTCATCCATGTTTCTCCCTACTTCCTGCGGATAGTACATTATTGCTCTGATGATGCCCTCAGGGTCTATGATGAAGACCGCTCTAACAGTATTTGTGCCTTTGCTTGGATGTATCATGCCTAGCATACAGGCTATTCTGCCAATATCATCGGCTATTATTGGGAACTGAATTTCAATTCCAAGCTTCTCTCTAATCCACTCAACCCACTTAATATGGCTGAAGACTTGATCTATGCTTAGCCCGATAAGCTCGCAATTAAGCTTCTTAAACTCCTCATATCTCTTCTGGAAAGCCACAAACTCCGTTGTACATACAGGCGTGAAGTCCGCTGGATGAGAAAATAATACAACCCATTTACCCTTATAGTCATCTGGGAACCTTATTTTGCCTTTAGTCGTCTTGACCTCAAAGCTTGGAACCTTCTCGCCTATAAGAGGTATCCTGCCAACAGTCTCCTCCATATTTAACACCTGTTCGAGTATATTTATAAGTTTGTGCAAAGCTATTTATAGGTATGGTTCGTTTTTCAAACCTAGAATTGCTGAAGATATTGAAGGAAAATGCTAGAATGCCATTTCTACATATAGCTAGGCTATTTGGCGTAAGCGAGACCGCCATTAGAAAGAGGGTTAAGAAGCTTGAAGAAGAGGGGGTTATAAGGCGTTACACTATTGAGATAGACTATAAGAAGCTTGGCTATGAAGTTCAAGCAATTATAGGATTAGACGTCAAGCCTGAGCAACTGATCAACATCATTGAGCAGCTAAAAGAGTTAAATGAAGTCACTAGCTTGTACTCGACAAGTGGAGACCATGTACTAATAGCGGAATGCTGGTTTAAAGATAGCAATGAGTTAATGAGTTTCGTTAAGAAGCTGAACTCCATGGCTGGAGTTACGAGAGTTTGCCCTGCCATAGTCGTTGAAAAAATTAAGTAAAAAAGGTCTTGTCAAAGTATTGTAATTATGAAAATAAGGTCTTGCTTCAGACGTAAGCGATATATTTGATACGCCTTAGCTAGGTTTAGAGGAGGCAAGCTATGAGTAAAGATAAAGCTATTGGTGGAGGTCTGCTAGCACTATCAATCATAGTGATAATAGTGTACCTATGGCTAGTATTCTTCCCGCCAATGCTCGGCCTGGACATTTTCATTCTCAAGCTTACGGGAGCAGTGGCGGTAATTGTGGTATTTGCAATTGTAGGCTGGATAGGCTACACTCTCGCCACAACACCACCGCCAAAACCCATAGAAGAAATAGAGAAGGAACTTGAAGAAGAACTTAAGAAGGCAGAGA
>QMSF01000106.1 GCA_003649565.1 Thermoprotei archaeon
GCTATCAATGCCCTTCTCATTATTATGACGTCGTTTTCTCCATCACCAAAGGCCATGAAGTTGCCCTCAGCTTCTCCAAGAACCTTTAGTGCTTCAAGGACACCATTAAGCTTTGAAATACCCATAGGCATAACCATGATCGAGTCCACATTATACTCCACCGTTATTGGTAAATTAACGTTCTTAAGAGCCTCAGTAACAACTTCATCGTAGTCTCTAGATATAGACACTATCACCTCAAAGAATTCAGCTGGTATATTAAGTCTTTTTATTAATTCTTTGACGACACTCGCCACTTCACATCCAAATACCTTCTTCTCATTGCTCTTTGGGAGAAAAACAATAGCGCCATTCTCAGCCACTATGGCATCACATACATCGACTATCTCTTGGTATTTCATGAAGAAATTAAGGGGCCTCCCCGAAGCCAATATGAAGAACATATTCATCTTTTCTTTGGCTTTATGTATAGCTTCAAAGGCTTTTCTTGAAGGAGTTAGATCAGGATTTGTAGTAGTCCGATCGTAATCCGCGACTATAGCTTTAACTTTACCCATTAACTCTCTTATTTGATCAATGTTCATGCGCATTTTCCAAGCCCTACCTCGTCTTTACGGTTCTTACTCATAAGCATTGCTGATTGATTATGCACCTTCAAGAACTTGAGAGAATGCAAAAGATTTACCTATGAGAAGGACTTATAGGGTAACATGGTGGTTGCTTCTTGAAGGGCTTAAGGCTATGCATCAATACTCAAACTCCTCTAATTAGATTCAAGATAAGCTATGAAGATCTACTCGAGAAGTATGGTGAGCTTAAATATCCCATTGATGTTAATTACCTTGAAAAGGACGTTGACTATCAGCTTAGCCCTGGAGGAGTTACTGCAGTTGTCTTAGCTGTTGTTAAGGAGTTTATGCGTGAAGGCTATGTTAAGGATGTTAAATGGGTGTCTCTAAATCCCAATGCTCCACCTGAAGTAGTCTTTGAGGGTGTACACATATATAATGTCCAGCTTCCAAGCCACTTAGTTAGGAGATATGCAAACTTCAAAGAGAGCATATGGAGGGAAGTTCATGGCTTAGGGAAGATGAGTGTTGATATCGATGAATATGAAGCCTATGCGTACTACAACTGGCTTTGCGCTCATAAAATGCTTAAACTACTTCCTGATGTGGATCTATTTTGGATTCATGACTTTCAACAACTTCAAGTTGGCAGCATGATAGGTCCATCAGCACCAACGATATTTAGATGGCACATACCGTTTAACGTCAACGAGATGTCGGATAGACTTCGAACCTTCATATTGAAGAACATGGAGAGCTACGATGTCGTGATAGTTAGTACACGTAGAGACCTTGAAGCACTTATTAGAGCGGGATATCGTGGCCGCGCTTTCCAGATATACCCCTACATAGATCCTAGCAAGTGGACTAAGGTTAGCGATTCAAAGCTCCAAGAAGTCATGGATAAGTATGGCATAAAGGAAGACGATAAAATAGAGCTAGTCGTAGCGAGAATGGATATGATTAAAGGACAGGACATAGCGATAAAAGCTCATGCCCTCTTAAGAAAGAGAATGGAGGATGCCAAGCTAATACTTGTTGGCAATGGCAGCTTCACCAGTAGTGGATTAGGGCACAGCAAAGGAGAAGTCTGGAGAAGAAAATTGATGGAGTTAATTAGGGAACTTAAAGTCGAAGATTCCGTTAAGTTTCTAGGTTATGTCAGCGATGAAGATTTAAAAGCGCTTTACATGAGGGCTGACGTCGTTTTATTACCATCAAAGATGGAAGGTTTCGGATTAACAGTAGTTGAGGCATGGCAATACATGAAGCCTGTCGTAGTAAGCCGAGGAGCTGGAGTCTCAGAGCTGATAATTGAGGGCGTAAACGGCTTAACTCACGAACCGACAAATCATGAAGAGCTATACGAAAAAATGAGAACAGTACTTGAAAATGACTCGATGGCTATGGAGATGGGCAAAATAGGCTATCAAACGGCTAAACAATGCACGACAATGGCTGCATCAGAGAAGTTAAAGAGTGTTTTTGAAGAAGTGCTTACACGATATTAAAGAGCATTTTTCTCACATTAAAAGAAAGTAATACTTTTATTACAGTCTTGGTATTACAATTTACGGAGGAAAGAATGACCAGCGTTGTTGTGAGCTTTAGGTTGGATGAGACGTTAAAGCGCAAAATGGACGAGCTGAAGCACATTAATTGGAGTGAAGTTGTCAGAAAAGCCATAGCTGACGTTATAGCACGCGAAGAAGCAAAGAAACGTGGAAAAAATGTCGAAAGGCTAAGACACGCCCGCCTAAAGTCAGAGGAGCTCTCACGTGTAGTACATGGATGGAGCAGCGTGGAGGAAATTAGGAAATGGAGAGAAGCCCGATAGTAATCGACGCTTCAGTTGTTGTAAAATGGTTTGTAGAAGAGGAATTTTCGAGGGAAGCTAGGCTCATGAGGGATAGCTATGTTAATAGGCTGATAGACCTTGCAGCTCCAAGCTTAATGCCTTATGAGGTGCTTAATGCATTAAAGTATTCAGGGGCATTCGGGGAAGACGAGTTAAAGGATTTGGCAATAGCGCTTGATGACTACCAGATAGAGCTTTATGAGCTCAAAGGAGATATCGCCCTTAAAGCCATTGAAATAGCCATGAGGAAAGGGGTTACGATTTATGATGCAGCCTATATCGCATTAGCTCAGCATCTTCGATCAATACTCTATACGGCTGATGAGAGGCTCATCAGGAAAATAGGAGGTAACTATGTGAGACATACATCTCAATTCAGGGTTTAAAAGCGACTCAATGCCATGATGTGTCACTTGCCGACTAAGTCTATATGCATTCTTAGGTAATCTTTTAAGTCTCTTGTTATCAAGAAGTTTCTTCTAACGTGTTCTCGGCCTCTTTGCCCTAGCTCTCGAGCAAGCCAAGGCCTCCTTAAGAGAGCTATAACTCTATCAGCTGCTTCATTAGTGTCGTTAACTAGGAAGCCTGTAACACAATCTAAAACTTGAAGTGTTATACCGCCAGCTCTAGTGGCTACAACTGGCACACCCTTCCATAATGCTTCTGTAACCGCTAAGCCGAAGCCCTCCCTAATTGATAGCTGTAATGCTACTGTGAAGGCCCTCTGAAAGGCATTAACTTCAATATCCCCAATACCATCATAATTTGTCAGGATATGAATATCGCGATCATTAAGTTGCTGTGCATAGTTAACGGTCTTCTCATACCATTCAGATGCTTCGGGATCATCATGAGCGAAGACGCCTATCATCACTAATTGTAGATCAGGAAACCTTTCCTTTACTTTTTTGTAGACATCTATGACGCCTAGCGGGTTCTTCCAAGGGTCGAACCTGGCAACTTGCCCTATAATTGGCCTGTCAGGATCTACGTCGTATCTATTAAGGATATTAAGTACATCTGTCTCTCTTAGAGGCTTATTCTTATCTGACAGCGGGTCTATTGATGGAAATCTGACAAAAACCTTGCTCAATGCCAAATCCTTTGGTATAAACCTTTCTAGTGAGAAAACGGCTGCATCATATTTCTCAACGAAAGGCTTTATGAAGTGCCAAACGCTCGTATTTGGATCGGACATATCTATGTGGCATCTCCAAATCCACTTGCCAACTCTCTTATGCTCTATGAGTGGTAGAGGTTGAGGATCGTGTATTACAACAACCTCTCCGTCAAGATCAAGCATTTTAGAGTTCTCCTCGTTTATCTTTAAGTAAAGCTTCTTCATATCGTCGCTTAACACTACTCTTCTATCGCCTTGTAATGCGTTGTGTATACTCTTGGTTATCTTAAAGAACTCTGGAACACCCTTTATCACTTGCCAGCATGCATTAACTCCAACGGACTTGGCGAGAGGCACAAGGCTCTTAAGTATCTCAGCGACTCCACCGCCATAAGCTGTCGCATTTATGTGAATGACTTTAGCCCCTTTAACTCTGCTTGCAAGGTCTAGTATCTCCTCGATTTCATCTCTCCCAATTATGTATTCATAGTCTTCGATTCTCTTCTCTTGGAGTGCTGGATACAATGATGATCACCCCTCAAAGCACAGTGTAGCTATCCTATGTGGGTAATGGACATGCAGGGCCCACAGTCCTCAAAATCCTCATGACCGCATCAATTCTTGAGAGTATTCCTACAAGCTTATTTCCCTCAACTACAGGAAGACCGCTAACGTCGTGCTTTAACATCACGTCTATGGCTTCCCCAATGTCAGATGATGGCTTTATGGTGATGACGTCTGGACACATGATTTCAGAAACCTTTTTCTCTAACACCTTCTCGATTTCCACATCGTAAAGCAATATCTCGACTTGCTTTTCCTCCATGAGCAAGTACCTTAAAATATCCGTTACAGTCAAAATGCCCATCAGGTCTTGCCCATCAATTACAGGGAGCCTTCTAACTCTAAATCTCACGATTTTATTAACAGCTTCAGCTAATGTCTCTTGCGAGCTTACTGTATGAACATTCCTAGTCATGGCCTCCTCGACTTTAATTCCATATTTACGCCCAGTGAGCATTCGGAGTATGCTCTCTTCATCTATTGCTCC
>QMSF01000107.1 GCA_003649565.1 Thermoprotei archaeon
CTCAGGATTAAAGGTCCATTCAACATACAGTTCTTAGTAAAAGACGGAGTTGTATACGTCATAGAGTGCAACTTAAGGGCTTCAAGATCCATGCCTTTCGTATCGAAAGTTAAAGCAGTTAATTTGATGAAGCTTGCATCACACGCTTTAATGGATGAAAAGATACCATGGAAAGGTGATGATGAACCGCCACCAATAGCTGTAGGCGTAAAGGTACCTCAATTCTCCTTCATGCAACTTGAAGGAGCAGATCCAGTGCTAGGAGTTGAGATGCAGTCAACAGGCGAAGTGGCATGTCTAGGCGAGACATTCCCTGAAGCCCTTTACAAAGCATTATTAGCAGCTGGCTTCAAAATACCGAGTAGCGGTGGCAACATCCTCATAACTGTTGGAGGCATGGAATTAAAGAAGAAGATCCTCCCTCTAGCCAAGTACTTCAAGGCTCTAGGCTTCAACATTTACGCTACAGAACATACAGCAGAATTCCTAATGGAAGAGGGCTTTAATGACGTGAAAGTGCTCTACAAAATCAGAGAGCCAAGTAGAAAGCCAAATATAATGGATGCGCTGTTAAACCGCGAGATAGACTTGGTCATAAACATACCTTCCTCAATAACCCTCGACAAATATGCTGAGATGCTTAAGGACGAGTATATCATAAGGAGAAAGGCCGTAGAGCTAGGAATACCAGTCGTCACAACCCTAGAGACCGCGTATGCCCTGTTAAAAGTCGTCTCATGGTGTATGACGAGCAAGCCAACGGTTTACTCCCTCAATGACTACATGGACAAAGCAATCATTAAAGTTTGGTGAACCATAAGCGGTTAAAGAACTTTTAAACCACTTAGTGATTACTTAAGGTGAGGCTCAGGAGTAGGGTTGCATGAGGTTTCACCTTCAATGCATAGAATGCAAAGCGGAGTTCGACCCTTCACAGATAATTTACACTTGCCCAAGATGCGGCGACCTACTAGACGTTGTCTACGATTACTCTGAACTCTCGGATGTAGACTTAAGGAGCTTATGGTCTAAAAGGCTATTCGGCGTTTGGCGTTATCGCGAGTTACTTCCAGTTACATCCAACAGCCCAGTAACATTAAACGAAGGTGGAACAGGCCTTCATCAATGCAATAGGCTCAGCGCCATACTCAATGCCTTCAACATCTACATTAAAAATGAAGGTGAAAACCCTACAGGCTCATTTAAGGATAGAGGGATGACTTTTGGCGTTACAAGAGCTGTAGAGCTGGGCTCGAAAATCGTTGTATGCGCATCAACGGGCAATACATCAGCCTCCCTAGCTGCTTATGCAGCTAAAGCTGGTCTCCATTGCATAGTCCTAGTGCCATCAGGAAAAGTTGCCCTTGGAAAATTAGCACAGGCCCTTGTACATGGAGCACATGTAGTATTAGTTAAAGGCAATTTCGATTACGCCCTAAGAGTTGTTAGAAAGTTATGCGCGTCATATCCTCTCTATTTGCTAAACTCCATAAATCCATATAGACTTGAAGGGCAGAGAACCTTAGCATATGAGGTTTACGAGCAACTAGGATATAGAGCTCCCGATGTAGTAATAGTTCCCGTAGGCAATGCTGGCAATATAAGCGCAATATGGAAGGGCTTCAAGGAACTCAAGCTCTTAGGATTAACAGATAAAGTTCCAAGAATGATAGGAGTCCAAGCTGAAGGAGCCGCACCACTAGCCAAAACACTTCAGGAGAATAGTGCCGATCTCATAAGAATCTCCAATCCTGAAACCGTTGCAACTGCTATAAGAATAGGATCACCCGTAAATTGGAAGAAGGCTATAAGGGCAGTCAGAGAGTCTAAAGGCTCAATACTCACGGTATCAGACGACGAGATATTAAAGGCTCAAAGGCTTCTAGCTTCAACTGAAGGGCTTTTCGTAGAACCAGCAAGCGCAGCATCAATAGCTGGACTTGCTAAGGCAATGGACCAAGGACTAATAGATCGAGGAGAGATAATAGTTTGTGTCGCAACAGGACATGGATTAAAAGATTCAGAGGTTGTGTTAAAAAGCAATGCTAAACCTATAGAGCTGGAAAACGTGGATGAAATAGATGGATTTGTAAGATCTCTGTTGAATAATAAGAGCTATCTTTCAAATACCTCGACGCCTATAGGCCTAGGCCTACAAACAGCAGCTGAACATTCAACTCCTTCATCCTCATAAGCCTTCTTCATAGCATCGGCTATTGCCCATGAATCTCCTTTTCTGGCATCGATAACAGCTATCGCTGTGGGACCAGCACCGCTCAATGTAACTCCTAATGCACCTGCTTTTAATGCAGCCTCCTTAGCCCTTAGAAAGCCAGGATAAATTTTCGCTCTTGCCACTTCCACTATCTTATCTGAGCTCATCGCTTTACCTATGAGCTCTATATCGCCCTTTATGATTCCTAGCAGCAGCATAGAATAGGCAGTCATAGCCTCTACATGCTCCCGAAGCTCTATATGCCTAGGAAGAACTGCTCTAGCCTTCTCCGTAGTCTTCTTAATGCTCCTTGGTATTGCCAAGGCAAATTCGAGATGAGGAGGGGGCATGAGTTTTTCAACTCTCATCGGGTCGTAGCTTAAAATAACTGCAAACCCTCCAAGAATCGAAGGAGCAACATTGTCGGCATGAGCGACACCTGAAGATGCTATCTCACCTTTAGCTGCTATCTCAACGAGCTCTAAGGGGTCAATGTACAATCCCAATGCTCTGGCAACTGCGGCAGCTGTAGCTGAAGCGCTTGCAGCACTACTACCAAGACCTACGCCTTGAGGGACTCCCTTCTTAATCTTAATCTTCAGGTACGCCTCTATGCCCTTTCTCCTCATAATCTCCTTTGCGACTAATCCTGCACTGTTTTTCTCAGGAATCGTGGGGATTTGAGAAGCCTCTAATCCCTCAACTACTATCTCTAAACCACTACCCTCTTTTACTTCAATTTCCACCTCATCATAAGCTAAGTCCAGTGCAACACCAATAACGTCAAAGCCAGGTCCTAAGTTAGCTGATGTGGCAGGCGCTCTTGCAATTATCATCACTTAGCTGCCCCCAAGATCCTATTTATGACGCGATCAGGCACTCCAAAAACCTCCCTTGATATTAGGGATATTAACTCATCGGGCGGCGCCATGTGCTTAGCATTGTTCTTCAAGCATATGGCTAGCTTTAAAGCCTCTTTTTCACTTCTACTTTTAACTTCTCTTAACGCTATCTTTTCAGCTACTCTTAATGCGACGTAGAACCTCATGAATGTGAAGAACCCCCTTTTGTACTGCTTGAATTCTTCGGCTAGAGTCCAGTAAAGCTTCATAAGCTTTTCTTCGGTTTCAAAGCCTAAGACCACTGCTGTCAACACGAGTCTTAGAACCCTAAAAATGATGCTCTTGTCGATATTGCCAGCAACTGCTTGAATGACATCGGATGGCTTTGCCCCCTTAAGAATCTCACTATAGATTCTCTCATAGTCGGCTTCAGCTGAGAGTATTTTGCTTAACATTGGGTGCTCGCTGAAATCTAGTCCTAAACCGTATTTGCCGACTATGTAGACCATGGCCATTTCCTTGTCAAATAAATTCTTTGATGACCAACCTCTTATGGGCCCTATGCCACGCTTTCTATATGCCTCACTTAGCCTCTCGACAGCCTCGCTTCTCGTTGATACAGAGCCAGCAAGCATCAAGCTAAGCACTTCATTACATGCATCTACATGGAGCCTATAGGCCCTGTTCATGCATCATCACTTCTTGATCTCTAGCAATCGCCTCTCCTCTAGTAAAAACAACAAGGGCACTTGCAAGATTAATAGTATTACTCCTTCATAAGCAGAAGCAGATTTCATAACTTCAATAAGCATTAGCGATAAACCCCCTTTAAGCTCAAGAGGATAGTCGAAGCGCGAAATTAGGATCCTCAGCTTTTTACAAAGATTTTTCAACCTCCAGCTCTTCACGTTACCCCCTCTTAAGAGCTAAAAACTTATAACACACGTGAGAAAGCTGAAAAAGCTTAGAAGAGTTTCGTATTAAGCCTTAATATGCCTGTAATAAGGCCTCATTTGGTGACAATCAATTGCCAGGGCATAACTATGTTCCATGGAGGCAGGTAAGCAGATGGACGTGTATTAGATGCGGCCGATGTTGCTGTAATTTTCTCGTACCTCTCCTAACTCATGAGGCTTTAAAGATATACAAGTCATTTGGCCCCCTCATAGTTCAAGTTAATGGTAAGATAGCATTGGCCAAAAAGCCTGATGGCTCATGCGTCTTTTTAAGCTATGAGGGAGGAGTGGCTAAATGCGCCATATACTTCGAAAGACCAGGAGTATGCAGGTTATATCCATTTTACATAAAAGTTGGAGCATCTGAAGGAGAAGAAGATGCGTTATACATCGATGAATCCGGTTTTAAATATAGAGTTTATATAGATGTCAATTGTCCTGGCACGTATAAAGGCCCGCCAATAGAGCCCATACTCCCTAAGGTCATTGAGACTTGGAGGAAGTTCTATGGATGGTGGTCTTTAAGTAGAAG
>QMSF01000108.1 GCA_003649565.1 Thermoprotei archaeon
ACTTTATGCTCATCCCACCATTCATGGAACTCATCGTGCTTGCATTCAACTAGCAAATCAGGATTCTTGAGATCATCAGGAACGGTATACCAAAGGCCAATCATCTTCCCTTTTCTTCTCCAATCTCCCTTAGCAAACATTATATCGGCTCTTTTCCAGACAAAACGACGCAAAGTTTTAGGTCCTTCATACTCAGGTGGGGCTTCCATGACGATTTGGGGTTCTATCCATCCGCTCCATACCCGACCCTCCTCATCCTCAAATACTACAGCAGGTTCTCTCCACCCCATTGCTATCCGTAACGGGCTTAAAACCGAGCTTAAGCCCAAGCAATCAATCATGAATGAGAAAATCCAGCATTGATGAATGTACTTCATCTCTTCCTTTAGGCTGTTTCTCCTCTTTCTATCGTCAGGCCAAGAAGCACACCACCAATAGCCGCAACCTAGACCATGCTTGAGAAAGCATTCAACCCCCGGATGGGCGAAGGTATACTTTGACTTCTTAAAAACTTCACTTTGCTTAAATGAGCGCACCATATCGACGATGTAGTTCCAGTTCTTCTCGACGTATGAGTTGAACCTTGGGCTATAATCTCCTAATCTTAAATTTTCCAGTTCTTCGTTACTCACATCAATATACTTTCTTTCATTGCTTGCTAAGTCTTCCGACCTAGTTTTCCAGAACACAGGATAACCATTATTCGTCCTTCCGAAGATGTAAATCCATTTACCTCTCAGCTTGTTGAGAGGTACTTTATAGCAAACATCTCTGTTCGTTCGTTCCTTTGACGTAGCATAATTGCTTATGTGATAAAGAGAGCTCTCCTCCTTTACGTAATGGAAGTCACAGCCTCTCTTTCCCCGTTTTGGGTAGGAATCCCATACTTCGGTTTCCATCATCACTGTTTACTCAAAGGAGGACAGTATCTTCAGCTTTTCGATACCATACAAGGGTCCTTACATGACTTACACATGGTGTTTGTGTTAATGTTTAGGAAGAAAACAGATGAGACTTGGCTTGAATGCCAATAATACGGCTTCGTGCTTTAAGAGGGGTGCCACGTTTCTGGGATTGGGTGAAGGGCTGTGGAGAGGCAGCTTGAACGGCTTCTACATTGAAGGTTGCGGCGTCGAGGAGGCTATGCGAGAGCTGTTTGAGTTCTCAAAGCGCTTAATCCCGGTCCGCGAGAAGGAGGCAAGGCGTGACCGTACGGCCTGAGGCGTCCTGCGATGGGCATGGGCTGAAGTTCTTCAGAAAGCTGGCTGAGGGCACGGTAGCTTGTAGAGCTTCACAAGAAGTTCAGGAGGGAGAGCAGTAGAATGGTCGAGTTGCAGGTTAGCACGCGCACAAGCCGTAGTGGTCCCACTTAGCCTTCTTGGCCCTTCTCTCAACCTCCGCCACGACGTGTTCGGGAACTTGCATAAGCTTGGCCCTTCTTATCACTTCTTCCACTACTTCGTCCGGTGGTGCGCCCCCTCCACAGTAGACGTAGTGTTCACCGAAACCCGTCGCCAGCCTCAGCCTCAAAATAGGGCTCTTCTCCAAGTCCTCCACGCTTCTAACCCTCTTCGGAACAGGATACGGTCTCTGCTTACCGCATTGAGGACACTCAAGGACGACACACCACACAGCCATACGCCTTCAATTAACATTTCATCATGCATTTGTTAAATCTCTGTCGCAAAATGATAAACGAGTCTCCTCAAGAATATCTTAAAGTGGCCGTAAGAAGAGAGCTAGTTTGGAATGGAAATGGGATGAAGCTCGGAAAGCTATTTATTTTTCACTATTTTCGCGATTTAACCATATGATCTACTATAGCCAAAAATTTCTGAGTTATACTAATGCTCTTCTTGGCATTTTCTTCATCACCTGCCAAGCCTTCATGCACTATAGAGCTCCGCAAATCATAGATCTCAGCAATGTCCTTCATGATCTTTCTTAGCTCTTCAGCAGTAGCATCGAGGTCTAAATCTTTGAGTAGAGGAAATAGGAATTTGCTAATTTTTCTGGTTAATCCTCGTGCATTTTTGTACTTATTTCTCAATCTATCTTCATTCCCATATCTCTTCATGAAGAAATCTCTAAAAATATTGAATACTATGATTGAAAGAGCCGCCTCCATCGCTATAACGCTCTGTAGTACTGCAAGATTCCACTTCTCCCTGTAGTAAGAGACTACAGCTGCATCAAAATAGTCTCGTGGAGCTGCTAAAGCATCTGAGGGTATACCAGATAACTCCATTGTCATGTGATTTAAAATTTTATTGTGTATGTCTCTTTCCAAAAGCTTTTTAACAATGATAAGTGAGTCCTCTTTAACTGGCATAATTCTGTACAAATCTGTAAGCTTCCCATCTATAACTACACTTCTTATCTTAACTCGTCTATTAAACTCCTCCAGATTAGCGGGAGGCTCTAAAACGCCTATATTGTAGTAAGTACCTGTTACTCTCCTATATGTTACTATAAAACTTTTGAGTAGCTTAAATGCCGTACTTGCAAGTTCTTCTGCTATTTTCTTAGCCTTTATCTTATCTTGCACTATTATCTCTTTTTCAAATTCATTTAATTCAATGATTATAGTTACTAAAGTCTTGAAGGGGAGTCTATTGCGTACGTATCGTTTAGGTACCCGTTCGATATACATCTTCACCTTACGCCCATCTCTCAACTTGATCTCGAATGCTTCACATTCATAGGGGAAACAGAATGATAGCTCGATAGTGTAGATTACAGCATTTTTGAAGAATTCTTTAGGACACAGCATGTCATCATGTATGCTTTTTTGATAACTAACTAAAAGTTGTTCAACAAATTCTTGAGGGCTAAGACCACGCATTTTGCTTAGTTCCATAAGCGCCTCGTATGCCTCCCCTCGAACTCTTATCATAATCCGCCGTCTTGGCATACACGATTCCCTTTTTTACAGTTGTAGCTTGGAGAGTGCTTCGATTAAGAGACGTGGCAATATTTCTCTCTTAGCGATTGGCGTTAGCTTGTATATCCAGTGAGGCGGCATGGAGGATCTCCTTCCTACTCTACGCCTATGTGGCCAGTAGTCAATCAACACTATCCCCCTCTTAATTAACTCTTCTAGCACCTCATCGAAAGATTTAGATCCTTTAAACTCAGCCTTAGCCCTCTCCTCCGCATATTCCATTATTGCCCTGAAATCGAGGCCATATTCCCTACTAAGCCACTTCAGGAAGGCTAGGAAATTCTCATCTTTCAGCAAGTCCGTTGAGTAGTTCAGGTAGCTCTTATTAGTGAAGAATTCTGCAAATATAGGACGTGCGTAATCAGCACCTTTAATCATCTCATGTGAGTATGCTCTACTGCTATAGTAGTCCCAGAAGACCAAACCAATCTTTACTAATTTATTGACAATGTTAGTTACATCCTCCTTATCAAGCATTATCTCAAGTGTGCGAATAAAACCGTGTGGTTCAATAGAAAAAGCTGGTTCATATTCCATATATAGATCCTCAATGAAGTACTGAGAAAGTAGCCATACTACTTTATTAATATCCCAATTCTCCTTGCTTAATTTTTCTCTCACTTCTTTCTCAAACTCGTCATAGACTCCATACATTAATAACCCCTCCTTGACCAAATCTCGAAGGGTTCTTCCTTCAAAGCTTCCACTTAGGCTAGGATCTATCCCACGCTCTCTCAACATAGAGTTAAGGCGATCAATTATCTCAGTAGCCCTCCCAGGATAGATTATCTCTAGGTTCCTTACTACATAATGTGGACTGAGTAACTCCGCCTTTAAGTAGAGGCATAGTAGCATTCCCCACTCATTAGAGTCGCGGAGTGAACATATAAGATTCTCAATAGTTACAGGTAATATGGGCTCGTTAAGAGTTCGACGAATAGCTTCTCTGAGGGCTTCAGCCCAATTTATGTCCTTTCGCTCTCTCATTCTCTTCAGCAGCTTCTTAGGCAATCTTATACTAAACATGGATGCCATACCGCTCACCTACGTACTACGTGCATATACAAGTATATAAATGTTTTGCCAACAGGGTTTGTGTGAACTCGGTTTTGAGGTGTGGATCTGGCTTGAATAGGCTGTAATGAGGAGGTTGGAGGCTTTGAAGAGGACTTGATGAAACATTAGCACTTTTTGACAAAAACTATGGTCTGTAAAGACAACAAAAGAGAGTTTATCCAAGTATACCAGCATTAAGACGCGAGTTGCTTAAAAGTTGCATGAACACGGGCGTGCGACAAGACAGCTCTGTTTGGCATCTTCTTCAGGCTGGTTAGAGTCTATGAGCATTGTTGACAAACCTGTGTGGGATGCTTGAGAAACGCAAATTGTGGATAAAGCATTAAAAAAGGCTCAAAACGTTACGAATTAAAGCTTTAAATACCTGTTTGGCCATTTTTAGCTCGAAGAGCGATGCAAGCGGCAAGCGAGCTGGCGGTCTGTCCCCGCTGCGGCGGAGTGGGTCGTGAGTGTGTCTACGAGG
>QMSF01000109.1 GCA_003649565.1 Thermoprotei archaeon
CTATCTTAGTTGCCTTATTGAAAGCTTCTGCTTGCACTTTAGCTTGCTGTCCTATTGTCGCATCTATTACTAGTACAACTTCATCAGGCTTTATGACTTCAGATAGCTGCTTCATCTCTTCCATCAATGTCGCTTCACTCTTATGACGCCCTGCGGTGTCTATTATTATAACGTTGCATCCCATGTTCTTAAGTTCATTAACCCCTTTTTGAGCTATTTCAAGGGAATTGCCCGTTCTCTCTCCATAAAATGGTACTCCAGCCTTCATTGCTAATTGTTTTAGTTGATCATAAGCACCAGGTCTAAAGGTATCTGCGCAGACAAGCCCTGGACGATACCCCCTATTTTTATAGAACCATGCAAGCTTGGCTGCCGTTGTAGTTTTTCCTGAACCCTGAATCCCAACTAGCATGAAGACGAGTGGTTTGTTTGTTGGATAAGGAATGTTAGGTTGTTTTTCTCCACCTAAAGATTCAACGAGCGATTCATAGAGTACTTTAAGCGTGATATCTCTCCTAGTGAAGCCTGATGGAACGTGTTCTTTTAATGCCTTTTCCTCGATTTTCTGAGTTATTTTCAATACTAAGTCCACATTTACATCAGCTAGTAAGAGGGCTCTTTGGACATCTCTGATTAACTCTCTTACCGCTAGCTCATCAGCTACAGGTCTTCCCAAGAACTTCTTTATTGCTTCTCGTAATGATGAGCCCAGTTTTCCGAGCATTAACCTCAAATCCCTTTAGAGGAGGGTGCCTTTAAATTTATTTAATAGCCTCCTCCTTGACCTACTAGGTATGTACGAATTCAAGATTAAGGACTCCGTTAATTTCGTACGTGAGAAGAAAGTCAAAAGACTATTGCTTCAATTTGCAGATGGATTAAAGCCCTTTTCGACCCTTGTGGCTAAGGAAATAGAGAAGGAAGTTAAGGATGTTGAAGTCATAATTTCAGGAGATAGTTGTTATGGCGCATGTGATGTTGCATTTGATGAAGCGCTATGTGTTGGCGCTGATGGACTAATACATTATGGACATACGCCATTTCCCGAAGCATATAGATATGCTGATAAACTTGGGATAAACGTCTATTTTATAGAAGCCTTTTCAAAGGTAGAATCACTTAAAGCTCTTGAGAAGGCTCTCGATCTATTAAGGTCTATGAAGAACATAAGGAGCATAGGTCTTACCACATCTGTACAACACGCACATGACATACCTCTCGTACAACGACTTTTAGAGAAAGAGGGTTATCGAGTGTTCATAGGTAAAGGTTCTGATCGGGTTAAGTATCCAGGGCAAGTTTTGGGTTGCGATTATACGGCAGCTATAGCAATAGGAGATAAAGTCGATGTCTTTATGCATATTGGCGGGGGTCTCTTCCATGCCATCGGTCTTGGGATTATATCTCAAAAGCCTGTGATATTATGTGATCCCTATAGACGTGAAGCTAAGGAGTTAACTCAAGAAGTTTCAAAGTTAAAGGCCATAAGAATGTACAATGTCATTAAGGTTAAGGATGAAGTTAAACATTATGGCATTGTAGTTGGATGTAAATGGAGGCAAAGACACTACTATTCAGCTTTAAAGATTAAGAGGTTGTTAGAGGGGAAAGGTAAAAAGGTCACACTTGTATCTTTACGTGAAGTAATTCCAGAGGCATTAGACAATATTACAGAGCCAGAAGCATTCATTATTACTGCGTGTCCTAGAATACCAATTGATGACTACGATCGATATAGGAGGCCAATACTAACGGTGCTCGAAGCATTAATTGTAAGTGGGGTTTTAAAGCTCGAGGAGTGGTCTCTCTGTGATTGGATATGTAACGAAAAAGCATCTTGCAATTATGCTTTCAAAAGTTAGTGAACACCCGGCACCTGATGTAAGGCTTGAGCAGTACACATTAATGAGTGAAGAGGCAAGCGACATATTATGGGTCATCGAGACATCCTTTAATGACATCAAAGGGAAAGTAATTGTTGATTTGGGTTGCGGAACTGGTAGGTTGACAATAGGCTCAGCTTTGCTAGGTGCTAGTCACGCCATAGGTATTGATGCAGATGAAATAGCACTGAGAGCTGCTGCACAAAGCGCTAAAATGCTTGGAGTAAGCGATCGAGTATCGTGGATCCTCGCTTTCGTACCACATGTAAACTTAAAGGCTGATGTGGTAATTCAAAATCCACCATATGGAGTAAAGAGGGAAGGAGCTGATAGACCGTTTATAGAAGCAGCAATAAGAATAGCTCCGATTGTTTACAGCTTACATAAGGCAGGCGAGAAAAACCGTAAATTCATAAAAAAATATGTAGAACACATTGGGGGGAAAATCGATAAAATTATACCTTTCGAAATAACTATAAGACCAACCTTCGAATTCCACATAAAGAAGGCTTACAAAGTTAGGGTCGATCTCTACAGGATAATAAGAAAAAGCTAAGGTGGGAGAGTGAGCGAAAAAATACTAAAAGAAGTTGTCGTTCCAGGAGAAAGCATAGGGATTATAGAGGAGTTCTTGCCAGGTGAAGGTACATATATTGATGGTGACCATATAAAGTCGTTACGCTACGGTATAGCAGTCCTAGATGTTAATGAGAAAAGAGTCAGTGTTAAGCCATTGATGAGAGAGAATCTAATTCCTGAGAAGGGTGACATTGTTATAGGCGAAGTTAATGGTTTAAAGAAGGACATAGCGCTCATAGTAATAAAGAAAATTGAAAATAAGGAGATAACATTAAGCTCGCCATTTCATGGAATACTCCATATAAGTCAAGTTAGCAATAAATTTGTGGAATTTCTGTCTGATGTGATTCGGGTCATGGACATAGTTAGAGCTAGAATCATAAATAATAAGTTGCCTTATCAATTGACTATAAAGGATAAAGAATTGGGAGTTATCTTGGCATTTTGCCCTAATTGTCAGAATCCTATGACTATTAAGAATAGAAAACTTTATTGTCCTCAATGTAGAATTCAGGAGGAAAGAAAACTTTCTACGAAATATTCAGTTAACTTTAAGCTGTAGTGGAGGATCAACATGAAGATAAGAATTCTAGAGAGAAATGAAAGGAGTATGAAGTTTGAGGTTATAGGGGAAGGACATACCTTCTGCAATTTACTCCGAGATTTTTTAATTAGGAACCCTGATGTTGAATTTGCAGCTTATAGAATAGATCACCCACTAGTGTCTAACCCTATATTCTATTTGAGAACAAAGGAAAGCAAACCTGAAGATGCCTTAAAAAAAGCTGCCGAAGAGATTATTAAGGCCCTTGAAGTGTTTAAGAGCAACTTTATGAAAATATTAAAGCAATCAGAGTAGAAGGTTCACTTAATGAAGAGGGAGAGAAGACTTCTAGGTATTACAGGTGATGATAGGATAGTTGTAGGCGTCCTATATAGAGGAAATTTATGGTTTGAAAGTCTAGATGTCAAGTGTTTAGAGAAACATTTCATGAGAGTCAAAGAGTTAATTGAACCAAAATACTTGGAGCAGGCTAGAATTATCCTACTTGATGAAGCCTTTTTGAAACATTATGATATAAAAAAGAGAAAGAAGCTACTGGCTAGTCTGAGAAAGCCTATTGTGATTATTAAAGAGAATGGACAATTTGATGTTCATGGATATAGCGAAGGTATTAACAATCTTTACCTTCGAGGTGAAGTCCCAGAAGCTTTAAGAATTGCAAGGAAGATTTTTTACGAGGCACGAGGTATAGTGAGGGAACTAGAAAAGAGGTGATGATCCTGCTTCCACTATGCCCAAAGTGCGGCACCATGATGACAGCCAAGAGAGAGAACAATAGGAGACTTTGGGTATGTAAACGATGCGGATACTCAGAGGAAAGTGTAAAGCTTGTTAAGAGCGAACAAATAACTCATACCCAAAAAGAGAAGGTTGTTGTTATCGAAGAAGGAAGCTCATACAAGGCAATGCCAAAAGTTGCAGCAACATGCCCTGAATGTGGCTATAACGAAGCTTATTACTGGATGGTTCAGACGCGGCGAGCTGATGAAGGAATGACTAGGTTTTATCGTTGTGTGAGATGTGGAAGAACATGGAGAGAATACCACTAATAGAGTGGTACCGTTAACGTTAAAGCTCAAATCTAAGTTCATATTTAATTTAGCTAGGGAGGGCAACCCATGTTTAAGGCTGTATTTAGAGATGCTAGGCTATGGTATAGAATAATTAATGCCTTATCGTCATTAATTGATGAGGGAACCATAAAGATTAACGAAGAGGGATTACGGCTCCGAGCCATGGATCCATCAAAGATAGCTATGATTGATTTCGAAATGCCTAGAGATGCTTTCGATGAATATGAATGTGATGGAGAATTAACAATTGGCGTTAATTTTGATGAACTAAAGAAGATAGTGAAAAGAGGTAGCGCTAAGGAGAAAGTGCAGCTCGAGGTTCCTTCAGGCTCTGCACGGTTCAAGATTACATTAAAGGGTAAGGCGACAAGAAGTTTCTC
>QMSF01000110.1 GCA_003649565.1 Thermoprotei archaeon
ACTATAGGTGTTGTTTCTCAAAGACTTTATGTATTAACAGCGAAATGCAAAGCCCCAACCTCAGGATACCGTTTCTTCTACTTTTTGATTACTAATGATAGTGAAAGCAATGTTAGAGCTGAGAGCTCAAGAATTATGGAGTAGATTACGCCTATCAGTGGAATGGCAGTAGTCATTATAAATCCAAATATCATGCCGCTAGCCATAAATCCAAAGCCATAAGCTGAGTCAAATAAGCCATAAGCCAAGCCTCTACGTTCAAGAGGCGCTAAATCAGCTATCGTAGCTCTATAAACTGACTCTTGCATTCCCAGTACCAAGCCAAAGAAGACCATAGCGGCTATGAGCGCTTCTCGGCCACCGGTCAAGGCTAATATTGACGGCATCATTGATATCGCAAAGGGCACCAACAGTATCTTCCTTCCAATTTTATCATAGAGCCATCCAGCTATGGGAGCAGCTCCTGCATCAACTGCCTGAACTACTAAATAAAGTAGTGGTATAAACCATGCCTCAAAGTAGTTATAGGCCTTGTATAGCATTAAAGTAACGTGTATTAAACCCATGGTATTAGCGAATACTGCAGCTATATAGAGCCAAAGGCTTTTCGGCATACTTTTTAAGCTTGCTTTATCAAATTTATATCGTTGCTTAATGGACTCTGAGACGAAGCTCTTCAAGGTTTTATAAGTCAAAAACAGAACTAAGGCTAAAGCGGCGTAGGGAGCATATAGGGCTATGAAGCTTAAATTAAAGTCTTTCACATATCGTAATAGCAGAGCCATTATGAGGGGGCCTGATATCGCCCCTACTTGATCTAAGAGTTCATGTAAACCAAAGGTCTTTCCGGCACCAACGCTTTCACCGACAACTGACAATAGCGTGTTTCTAGCAGGTGTCCTTAGAGCTTTTCCCACTCTCTCAGTGAGGATAAGGGCTATGACAAGCCAAAGCCCGCTGGCAAGCCCTATGCTTGGCAATGCTATTATCAAGCCATAGCCCAACAACATGAAGACCCAATAAGCTCTTGTCACATCGGCTACATATCCGCTTAAAAGCCTAAAACCAAAACACAAAGCATCACTAAGCCCAAAGACGAGGCCAACCAGAAAGGCTGATGCACCTAAAAGCTCAAGGTAAGTTGGTAAAACACCTCTAGCCCCCTCATAGACTATATCGCCGAACAAGCTTATGAGTCCAAAAAGCAGTATCCCCAAATAGGCTTTTCTCGTAACGCTCAAACAGTCCACCTCAAAGCTGGACCATGTCAAACTCCTCAAAGCTTACTTGAAAAGCTGTTCCATACCCTATGAATATTATCTTCGTTGGAGCTAAGGCCTTGATTATCTCAGCTCTATTCGATGCAACAACGAGTGTTATGCCCAGTTCTCTACATAGCCTGCTTAGCTTATAGGCAACTCTCTGCGATGTTAACGGATCTAAATGAGCTGCAAACTCATCTATAACCATTAAGTTGGGCCTCTCAGCAAGCATAAACGCCAATTTAGCTCTTTCCTTTTGTCCAGTTGATAACTCTTGAAATCTAGCTCTATAGAACACTGCATCAGACAGACCAACCGCGTTTAACACTTCAACGGCAACTAATGGATCGCCCGAGACTCTACTTAAAGTCTCTATTAAAGGCTCGTCGGTAATAACTGGCTCTCTTTCTCCTGGAATCAAGCATTGAAGCTTGACGTTTTCTGGGACTTCTACGTCGCCTGATGTTGGCTTATACCTCTCGTCTTCAGCCTTCTCGACGGCACCTATGATCATTCTGAGCATAGTGGTCTTACCTGCACCTGAGGCGCCAACGAGAACAACAATATCCCCAGGCTCGATAACTATATTGGCATCCCTAATTACATAACGCTCGACAAGCCTTCTCTCCACGCCAAATGCTCTAAGCAGGTCTTGGAGATCTTGAGGTAACTTTGATATATCTAGAGTGCTTGAATATACCTTTGTAAGACCCTTAAACACTATTGGTGATCTTAAAGGCTCGACACCTTTAATCATCGGTCTATACAGCTTACCCCCATGAATTTTCGCGTAAGGATCCCGACTTAGAAACTCTTCAATTCTCTTTTTAGCATCATCAGTTAAAGGATACATCAAGACAGGACGTCCACTAGCGGTCTCCCACATGTACTTAAAGCCAGCTTTTTCGAAGAACGGGTTGTACCTGGCCATTTGGGCTATCGTCTCAACGACATGTTTTTCCCTCTTCATTTCAGGTATTCTCCTATCTTTGATCCATTCAAGCGCTGTCTTGACCGCTAAGACTCCAAGTCCATCTCCTCTATAGTCTGGATGAACGACAACTCTCGCTATTCTAGCAGCTGCTGTACAAGCGTTCCTCAAAGCCTCTCTTGATATCTCCTCACCTACAATCACTCTAGCAAGCCTACCAGACTTGTAAAGCTTAGCAAGCTCTCGATACCTAGTTAAAAGCTCTTTTCTCTCGGCATATGCTGAAGGCCAAAACGTCGGATGAAACCAATCCTCTGGAAACACCTTCTCTCTAATCATTCTCTCTATGCGAGCCCCCTTTTCGTCTACGATTCTTCTGCTCATTAATGGTATTGGAGTATCAACTCTGACGTAGGCGACTATTCTGGGCTCATAAGGCCGCCTATCCTTAAGTTCTAAGACTAGGAATCTTGATGAAGGAAGGCTGCCCCTAATCTCTTGGAGTCTAGCTGGAATATTGTGTTGAGGACATTTAGGCTGAATATTTGACTCCATATAGTGACCGCATATGGGGCATCTCCAAACAGCAACTATAACTTCTTCACTCGCATAGTGGTATTGCTCAAGGCTTACTACATCCATGTAGTCTTGCTCAGTAAATGCCTCTCGAGCTATGACAGTATACTCATACACAGAATCACCGCTAAGCAAGCTCCTGCGATGCAGCCTATACTCCTTAGACCATAGAGGCCATATCTTAACCCAATCTTTAACCCATAGCCTTTCAAGCTCATAATCCTCATAGACAGCGATTTTAATGCCATCAACTTCTTTAGGCTCATTTACAAGCTTAACTTGGACATGATCACCCTCATTAAGCCATTGAGCTATTGAGCCAGTAGCTAAAAGCGAGAGACTTTCGCCATTAACCTCAATGTTTATGGATGCATGCCACCTATAACCTATCCTCGACATGCTGATGCTAGAGATCTTACTCTTAATTGGTATTCCAATAGGTATGCTGGCTTTCATTGTAAAGCCCTCAATTGCTTTTAAGAACCCTCAAACCTAATAACAGCTTCTATCCCTAGTCGACGTCGCATCATACATCTAATTCAGCCAGCTTTATAGCGTGAAATTCTCACTTCAATACGAATGGGCATCATCAAATACTTCAAGATACTCTTTGCGTCATGCTATTGTCTACACTAATCTCTGAGATCTAAGTGCCTCTACATAAAAGGAAGAAACCACAAAAACCACTGTTCATCTTTTTACCACATCTAAATATCAAATCCATTCATATAATAGTGTGGTAAAATGACGAATTTAACCATAGTCAAAATGGTAGGCAGGGAAGAATCTTAATACCAGCTAAAGTCAGAGCTAAGCTGCAATCAACAATCTTTGCTCTGGAAGTCGTCGACGACGAGTTAAGGCTAAAACCTCTAAGAAAAGCTAAGTTAAGTGACTTCTTTGACAGCATAGAAATTGATATTGATAACTTCACTGACACCCATAAGCTAAGAAGAGCAGTGCTAAAAGGGAGCTAATGTGAGGTTCCTCGACTCCAGCGTTTTCCTCCATGCATTCCTCAAGCCCAAGAGAGCTAAAGCCTGGAGAGCTTGAGATTAAAAGGCGTGCAAAGAACATCGTAAAGAGAATAGACGATAAAGCTGAAGAAGTTGCAACAACCATAGTCCACATATCGGAAATAGCAAATATCATTGAGGTCTACCTGGGCCTTGAAGCAAGCGTAAACCTCATAGGAGCATTCTTAGCACTACCCAACATCCAAATACTAGACGTAAAAAGAAAAGGTTATGAGGCCGCAACCATATTAGCCATGAGGCATAAAATAAGCATCAACAATGCACTAACATATCTCAAAATGTTAGAGAATGACATCAAGGAGATATACAGCTTCGACAAGCACTTCCAAAACCTGCCAGACATCAAAAATAGAAGAGTGAATAAGCCGGGAAGAAATAGCTGCCTCATAAAATAACATAATTGCATTAAACCATACAAACATAATCTTGCACACCAAAAAGGCAACTATCTCTTCTTCATTAACTCTTAGATCTAATATGCTTTCCAAGGCCTTTACAGTCATTAGTTAGAAGGTTAAAGACGATGTTTTATAGAGCTTCCAGCTCTAATGAAAGTAAAAAGCGAATTAAAATTTTGCAAAAGCGAAAAAGGATCATCAAGTTTGAAAGGCATCGCTTAGCTCTTCTTTTCTTCAGTAGTCTCTTTTGCAGCTTCCTCCGTTTCCTTCTCTGC
>QMSF01000111.1 GCA_003649565.1 Thermoprotei archaeon
AAAGAAGTAGGAGGATGCATGCTTGGCTTGTAGAGTTAGAATTAAGCTCAAAAGAGATGAAGCATGCATTGAGACATCAGCCTTAATTAACAGCGGCTTTGAGACTGAAGCTCCAGACATCGTCGTCCCTGTCGAGGTCGCAAGAAGATTGGGATTATGGCCCCCTAGACATGCAGATTTCACTATGTTAGATACTGGCGGGGGAGAAATAGCAACACCATATTATGAAGCAGCTTTGGAGCTTGAGCTTCTATTGGGTGATAGACCGCCTAAGAAAGCAGTTGTTAATGTCGTGGTAAACCCCCATGTCCACGAAGTTCTAATTAGCGATTACGTCGCTAGCCTGCTTGGTATATCAATTTTAGACTTAAAGAGAGGATTATGGCGATTGCAAGACGAACCTGACAAAGTCAGGTCGTCTGAAGAGAGGGAAGAATGGTAACCTTCCAGCAAGCTCAAGTCAATAGAGCCGTAAACCTCATAACCTATTGGCTAGAATGTTAATCGGCTGAGTAACTAATGAGCGGCTCAGAGTACATACGTAAAATATTGGATTTAGTCAAGAATCATGATTCATGGAGATCATCATGCTTAAATCTAATTCCGAGCGAGAATGTCACTAGCAAACATGTTAGATTAGCCTTGTTGTCGGATCTCGGTCATAGATATGCTGAAGGAAAGCCGTACAAGAGATATTATTGTGGAACGCGCTTCATAGATGAAATTGAGGTAATAGCGATAGATTTAGCTAAGAGACTTTTTAAGTGCAAATTTGCATCTGTAAAGCCGATATCTGGAACCATATCTAACCTAGCTGTATTTTCAGCTCTTACAAAGGCTGGAGATAAAATAATGGGCTTGAGCATACCATGTGGAGGCCACATAAGCTTCGCTGAGATAGGAGCTGCTGGCATTAGAGGGCTATCAGTTATAGACCTCCCATTTAATAACTACGAGATGAATATAGATGTTGAGAAGGCCATAGACCTCATAGCTAAGGTTAAGCCTAAGCTCATAGTCTTAGGTGCAAGCCTCTTCTTATTCCCCCATCCTGTTAAGGAGCTTAGCAAAGCCATTGAAGAAGTGGGAGGCCATGTTGTCTACGATGGCTCTCACGTCTTAGGACTAATAGCTGGAGGAGAATTCCAAGATCCACTTGCCGATGGCTCCTTAGTGCTAATGGGTAGCACGCATAAGACCTTTCCAGGTCCTCAAGGAGGCATCGTACTATCAAATGATGAGGAGACAATGGAGAAAATAGAAGAAGCGCTATTCCCTGGCTTAATAAGTAACCATCACTTACATAGAGTTGCAGCCTTAGCGATAGCCTTAGCGGAAATGATGGAATATGGAAGGGCTTATGCTAAAGCCATAATTGAGAACTCCAAGGAGCTTGCAAAGTCACTTCATGATAGAGGTTTTAAGGTTCTATGCCCACAGAAAGGCTATACGGCTTCGCATCAAGTCGTAATTGATGTAGCTGATATAGGTGGAGGTAAATGGGCGTCTAAGAGGCTAGAAGAGGCTAACATTATAACGAACATGAACTTGCTTCCATGGGATGACTTGAGAAAGACCAATAATCCAAGCGGCTTAAGGCTTGGAGTCCAAGAGGTTACAAGGCTAGGTATGAGGAAGAGTGAGATGAACTTCATAGCTGAGAAAATAGAGGATGTACTATTGAGAGGAAGAGAACCATCAGAGGTCAAGAAGGAAATTTCAAGCTTCATGTGTAATTACCAAGAGGTAAAGTACTGCTTTGATGGATCACAAGCCTATAAGCTAATAAGCTATTTAGAGGGCATTTAGATTGATTAAGATAAAGAGTAAACGCGGCCTATTAGTGATAATAGGCGTCATACTGATATGCCTTACAGTCTACGCCTTGCTTATAGAGCCAAACCTCATAGTCACAGGCACGGTTCTAACTTTGAAATTCAGCGATTTGCCTGATGCCTTTAATGGCTTTAAGATAGCTCATATAGCAGGTACCCACTTCGGGATGTGGCATTTGCCCATTAGAGATGACATAGCAATACAAATAATAGACGACTTTAGACCAGACATCATAGTGTTTACCGGCGACATCATATGTAATGTTAATGGAATAACCGATGCATTGAAGTTCATAGCGCACTTAACCTCCATAGCGCCAACAATCATAGTCTTTGGCAACTGGGATTATTGGAGTGAGGCTAACATAACCGAGCTTGTCAATCAGCTTAAGGAGCTTGGAGCAATAGTTTTAATCAACAACTCGACGATAATAACGCGAGGAAAAGACGAGATATACGTAGCTGGAGTTGATGACCCCTATACATGGCGTCACGATCTAACACGAACATTATCAGGAATTCCCATAAATGCCTTTAAGATCTTGCTTGCACATTCACCTCAAATAATTAGGGAAGCTCGTGGAAAAGTAGATCTCATACTAGCGGGTCATACTCACGGAGGACAAGTAAATATCCCATTACTAGGCCCTCTCTTCGTTCCATTACCACCAGGATCAAGAAAATATGTTGCTGGAGTATTCATGGAGAATGGGACGATAATGTACGTAAATAGAGGTCTAGGCTGCAGCATGATGCCCATTAGGTTCATGTGCCCACCAGAAGTTGCCCTCATAACCCTCATTAAAGATTGACTTTTCTCAATTAAGTTAGGTGTTAGAGATTTTTATAAAGCAAGTCTTCATATACTTGTTTTCCAGAGCTATTTCCTCAATAAACTTTCAAGACTGCTTAATGGAGGAGAAAGCGGTGGCTGAATATCCCGGAGCACAACTTGCATTACGGTGGCTTAAAGCCTTTAGATTCATAATTCTCGATATGGCTGATTCCCTAAGCAGTTTAATACCAAGAGTAAAAGGCCTTCTCAAGATCCATACGATATTAGCCTCTAATAGGCTACGTAACATCGCCAATAATTTAAGTGAAGCCCTCAAACTTGTCGGTGTAAATCCCTCTGAGAAACCCGATGAGCTTGAACATTGCATAGGAGAGGTAGCACTAGAAGCTTTAAGGGACTTTAAGGCCATTGTTAATGAGCTGGCAGAAAAGGAGACTATTACGCTAAGAGATATCGTCTCACGGCTAGGAGAAATTACACAGAGAATAGAGCTTGCGATATCCGGCCTCAAAGCCTTAAAAGTCATTTTCGAAAGTGCCTCCAAAGAGGAATACAAGGCTTTAAGCTTAGCGCTAGAAGCCGTTATTGATGATATGTCCATTATAGCTAAGAGGCATAATCAGCTGATAGCTTTATGCAACGCTAATAAGTAAATCATCTCTCGTACGAGAATTTTTGCGTAAAATATATGTGTTTCATAGATGAGAAAGCCCTGCATGACGATGAACATGGACTTCAAGAAGGAGCTAACGAGAATTAAAGATTATGAGGGAGACATGCTAAGGCTTGAAGGGCTAGACGTGGGCTTACAAGCTGAAAAACCTCTTAAGCAATCAGACATAAGCATAGGCTTCATATACTCAGGGGATTTCGGGGCTAGAGTTATAGATCATCTCGTGAACTCTTATGGTCATTGTGGTGCCTGCGGTCATTCCTGCATCGACTATAAATGCAAATATGGTAAATTCGATTTCTCAAGCAGTATGGCGTTCGCCTTTGAAGTTCCGCAGGCAGATCAACTGCCATTAGTCATAGACAATCCATGGGACTACTTGCCACGATCAATTCCCAAGGTCGACGTTGTCGTTGCTTCAGGTCTTCACAATGACCTCTACTTGGGATTACCGGAATTACTGAGAAAATTCGACGTCAGAGCACTCATAGTCTTAAGGGATCACCCTGACGACATGCCATTAGGAGTCTTTAAGCAAGTTGCTGATGCATGTAATGAATATGGAATTGAAGTAGAAGCACCTAAACCTTCATGCTCACTAATCCCTAGAGGAAAATTGCTTAACACCTTTGTTAAAACCCTTAGAATTGGAAGACCAGTAGTATCACTACATGTAGTTAGAATTGGAGAATCCCTAACTATAAGAAGGGCTAAGATTCACGTGTCAGCTCCATGCGGCATGACTTGGTATGTATTAAAGAACTTAATTGGCTATGAGCTTAAGAGCCTAAATCCACAGGAACTAAGGGCTTTCTACGATAAAATCTCATTACTACATCACTCATATCCATGCACTGGCTCCATGAACTACGATAGAGAACTTGGCGATACCATTCTGCACTGGGCCTCATATATAGATAGAGAATCAATAATTAGCGCTCTAGGACTAAGCAGAGAGCTAGAGGAAGTTGTTGAGGAGAGGTTGAAGCCAAAGCATTAATTCAAAGTTTAATAACCGTGAAATAATGAACAAGCCTTATAGCATAAAACATTATTTTTAATCTTATGAAGCTTGAGGAATACCTTGAAAAGTGGACTAGGGGCGAAGCCCACGAAATCATAGAGTACCTCGCGGCTGCACTTG
>QMSF01000112.1 GCA_003649565.1 Thermoprotei archaeon
ACCTTTACGAGACCTTTTCGATTCAAGGCTTCAAGATAGGACATTACCGAGCTTAAGCTAAGGTTCGCTTGCTCAGCTAGCTCATGAACCTCCATTGCTCTTCCGGCTTCCTTCAAGCACTTTAAAACCTTTACTTCACCCTCAGAAAGCTCTACATGAATACTATTCTGCATGTCCAGCACCGCTTTAGCTTGAAAAAGACAAGTACTATAGGGAAGCTTTTAATTTTCGCTTCAGAGTGAATGGTTGAGCTCCTCGGTGATCAGCTTGAGAAACTTAAAGGCCAGCATTATTGATCCTTGGGGTTCAACAGCCATAGAGAGTTATGAGAGGTTATTCGAAGAGTTCGGTATTCAGAGAATGGGTGATTTAATGGATAAATTGCCTTACAAGCCCTCATTTATTCGTAGGGGCATAATCTTTGGTCATAGAGATTTTGAGCGTATAATAGAGGCAATAAATAAAAAGCAAACATTCGCCGTAATGAGCGGAATTAAGCCTACAGGCCCCCTTCACGTGGGTGCAATCTTAACTCTAAGGGAAATAGTGTTCTTCCAGAAACTAGGTGGCACTGCTTTTTATTGTATAGCTGACATAGAGGCGTATGAAGACAATGGGATTCCTCTTGAGGAAAGTGAGAAAATAGCATTAGACAACTTGCTTGATGCATTAGCTTTAGGATTAGACCCTTCAAGAGCTTACATATATAGACAGTCAAAAGAAAACGACGTCAAAGACTTGGCATTCATTTTTGCTAGATCCGTTACCCTCTCAACTATAGAAGCGATTTACGGAGTAAGGCACATGGGCTTGTATATGTCAGCTCTTGTGCAAGCAGGTGACATACTACTTCCACAGCTTAAACGCTTTGGAGGACCTAAACCGACAGTTGTCCCAGTGGGCGTTGACCAGGACCCTCACATTAGGCTATGCAGAGATCTTGCACATAAGTTTAGAGATAAATTCGGCTTTATACCTCCATCAGCAACCTATCACATGCTAATTAAAGGATTAGATGGCAGCCCAAAAATGAGCAAGAGAAACCCCATGAGCTACTTTACATTAACAGAAGATATCGATAGCATAACGTATAAGTTGAAAAATGCTTTCACTGGTGGCAAGCCAACTGCCAAAGAGCAGAAAATGCTAGGTGGAGAACCCGAGAAGTGCCCTATCTTTGATTTATACAAGTTCTTCTTCATAGAAGACGATAAAAAGCTACTTGAAATATATTGGAAATGCAAAAATGGCGAAATGCTTTGCGGTGAAGACAAAGCCTTCGCCATTGAAATAATAACATCCTTTATTAGAGACCATCAACGCAGAAGAGAGTCCTTCATAGATAAAGCAAGGGGGCTTCTAGGCTTAACTTAGCGTTTTTAATAATGGTCTGCCCTCTTCATCAATCTCTCCTCGCCTTATTCTTGTAGATGAAATCGGCTTGCCGTCATAGGCTAATACCATGGGTACCACGACGACTATAAGGGGTTTAAGCCCCCTCTTAATTCTAAGCCTATTTATTGTAAGAGCCCTCTGAAATGTTTCCTCACTTACGACTAAAGCCTCAAGTTCCTCATCATAAATCGCTGTACCATAAACATCATCAATCATCACAACTTCGTATTCAGCAACTTCACGCATGCCTTCTTGCTCAATCCACTCCTCCAGCCTTCTTCTTCTCTCTTCAAAACTGCCTATGGCCCTATCACCTTTACTTCTAGCAACCATCTTATCGCTTGTCACGCCTATGATTACCCTATGGCCTATTTTAAATGCTAATTTCAAAAGCTCTTTGTGCCCTCTATGCAATCTATCGAACGTTCCACCTATAGCTACAAGGTTAAATGGCTTTGTCTTCATGAACTTCGAGCCACCTTTCTTTGCTAAGAGAAATATTATTTGCTCCTCCCTCAAAATGTTGTGGTGGTGTACGTTTTGTTAAGCGACGAAGAGCTAAGATGCTTAAGAAAGGCTGGTAAAGCTGTTTCGAGCACTCTAAAAACCATAATGTATAAAGTTCACGAGGGCATGCCACTAATTGAATTATGTGAACTAGCTGAAAGCAGTATTAGGTCTATGGGTTGTGAACCTGCCTTTCCCTGCAATGTATCAATCGACAATGTAGCTGCACATTATACTTCACGTATAGGCGATACATCAACAATACCTCCCAGAGGCTTAGTGAAAGTCGATATAGGTGCTCACGTTAATGGCTTCATAGCTGATGCTGCTATAACCATAGCTTTATCAGACGAACATGAACCACTAGTTCGTGCAGCCGAAAAAGCTCTAGACGTTGTAATCAACAACTTGAGACCTGGAGTAAAAATAAGCTTTCTAGGTTCCCTCATAGAATCCACAATTAAAAGCTTTGGCTTTAGACCCATTAGAAACTTATCCGGCCATATGCTTAGGCAATATACACTACATGGAGAAAAAAACATACCAAATGTACCCATTGAAAGTAGATTCTCAATAGAAGCCCATGAGGTCTATGCCATAGAGCCTTTCGCGACAAATGGAGCAGGGTTTGTAATCGATTCCCCCGAAGTCTATATCTTTCGCTATATGAGCCCAAAGAAGGCTAAGAAGGATGAAAGAGAGATTTTAAGGATAATATGGGATCGCTTTAAAAGCCTGCCCTTCTGTGACAGGTGGGTCCACGATATAATACCTAGTGAAACTCTCACTAAGCTTTTAGAATTATCGTTTAAGGGCTCTCTTCACGGCTATCACGTATTAATTGAAAAAGGTAAAGGACTTGTAGCTCAAGCTGAGCACACCGTTATAATTCACGAAGACAGTGTTGAGGTTACGACGAGCTTTTAGGTAGGCTTCTCTGGAATACCATAAATCATGGCTATGTAGAGAGGACCTTTACACTTAGCGCATTCTCCTATCTTCTTAAATATATAATCACCAACCTGAAACTCTCTTTCCTCCCTATAATCGCAGTTCTCGCATTGAAGGACTGTTATGGTTCTCAAAGTCTTCACGGTCATTATTGGCCTACGCCTAGTCATTGAAAAGAACATGCTAATAATGAAGAATAGCATAAGCAAAATGAACATATAGTAGATTAGCGTTTCGAATCCGCTCTCTCCTTGGCTAAAAGGCTTCAAAACCCCTAGTGTCATGTAGGATAAAAGGTAATTAACCATTGCCAACACCTATTGTATTACCTATACCAGCTATTATAGCAACCCCACCTTCAGCTACTTTCTCTCTTACAACTCGCTTTATAGTCTCAATAACCCTGTCCACCGCTTCAGCTACTTCCTTCCTCATTACTGTCAAGGCCTCATCAAACCCCTGCTTTATTATTATCGCATCCAAACCAACACCCAATTCAAGAGCCACCTGCTCTATTTTATATTTCTCAGGTCCTGGATCCCCAATGGCAGCACCAACACCTTCAGCTATTTGCCCAGTACTCTCACCCTCCATTTTAACTGCAGCATCGACTGTTATTATTCTCTTCAACTTATCCTTGTATTGTTGAGCGAGCTTAGCTATGGCTTCGCCAGGCTTGCCAACCCTACCTCCAGGCCCTTCTGCCTTTACAACTACAAGAAGTCTACCTTCAAATGGCACTTCAGCAGCAACCATTTCATCCCCAATGTTCTTGCAGGGATAACCCTTCATGAGCTTAGCAGCAACTAGAGGACCTATGCTATCACCAATAGGTTTACCTTTAGTAAACGAATCAAGAGAATTGAAGTATGCCTCCGCTATTCTCATTATCATCGGCAAGTTATACACTATCTGCATAATGATGAGCATGCTCTTAGTCTTCTTGCCAAGCAATGTATAATGCCTAACTATCTTATATATGAAGTTGACAGCAAGTGTTGCTGCAAATGAAGACTCGAGATTTGCCTTTTCTTCGCTATTAGCGTTTGGTGCAACCTTTGCTACTATGTCCTTAAACTTTTCTCTCTCAACATCGAGAATATGCTCCAATCTTTTTAAGACACCGAATGGATCTCTATCGACAGGCTCTATGACGAAGAAATCCATGAACTTATCAACTTCTTCAAGAGGATCCTTATCAGGCTTACCTAGCTCCCTTATTGCGCCTACAAGTATCTCCTTGCTCTTTCTAGCCATAGCTTCAAGCTTATAAGTAGCCTTCTCAGCCTCACGAAGCCATAGATAGAGCTGATACTTCTGCCCCAAGAACATCCATAACAGTATGAAGAAGACCATCGTCGCTATGTATATTATTAAGTAAGTGTAATCTCCTCCTGTTGGCAGTAATTGCTCAATTTCGCCAAAAATAGCTACCACCAACCCTACACTTCTTCAACACCTATCCAATACAAGCAAAAAAGCTTTTCCGAGAGATGTACTCTTGCTTACCATCGAAAAAGCCTGTATACGAGTTTCTATTAAGGATATGAGGG
>QMSF01000113.1 GCA_003649565.1 Thermoprotei archaeon
TGGTCTTGGAGGAGTATTCGTAGAAGTCTTAAGGGATGTATCATTTAGAGTAGTACCCATAACAGAGAAAGATGCTGAAGAAATGTTAGTAGAGATTAAAGCAAGAAAGATCCTAGAGGGATATCGTCATATAAAACCACGTGATAAAAAAGCAATAATCAATATCATCCTAGGCGTCTCAAAGATAATGGAGGAAAACCCAGAGATATCAGAGCTTGATCTAAACCCCATAATGGTATTCCCTGAGGGACAAGGAGCGAAAATAGCCGATGTAAGAATAATAGTGAAGAAACAAGAGCTGCATCACTAATTTCATAAACTATTTTCTGTATTATTCTTTCACTTAAACATAAATATCAGTAGAAGTAGAGAACAGGGTAGTAGGTACATATAGGCCTTAACCATAGCATCAAGAGGGTAAATATTTGGCATTAAACGATGAGAAGCTAACAAAACTATTAGAAGAAATAGACTCCTTAAGAGAAAGAATAAGAGAAGTAAAGGAGAAGAGGCTACAGTTAATAGAGAATATTAGAGATCTTAAAGCAAGAAAGAGAGAACTAATAGAGCGTAGAAGAACCTTAATTGATGAGGCTAAAAGATTAAGAGAAGAACGTAAGAACCTAATTGAAGAGATACGTAATTTAAGATCTAAACGCAGGGAACTCAGAGAAAGATTAAAAGAAATACTCAAGGACTTAAGTGAAAAAAGAAAGCTCTTAAACCAATACCAATCTCGTGTAAAAGCCCCAATACATGTTATACAACGTAGACTGCAACAGCTTGAATGGAAGCAAATGACGAGTGTCTTACCATTAGAAGTAGAAAAAGAAATTATTCAAGAGATTGCTAGGTTAGAAGAATTATTAGAACAAGCATACAGAGCTAAACAAATTAAGAAAGAAGTGTATGAATCCAAAGCAGAGCTTATGAAACTTAGACTAGAACTCAGCGGGCTAACATCTAAAATAAATGGAATAAGCAATAAAATTACAAGTATTGATTCAAGAATAAGCGAGTTAAGTAAAGAAATAGAGGAATTATCATCAAAGATAGGTGGAATAAATGAACAAATACAGAAATTCTCAGAAGAAATAGAGAAGATGACTAATTATTTACAAGAACTCTATGCGCAATTGAGAGATAAAAGAGAACAATATGTTAATATACTCAAGGAGAAACAGAAGGAGGAAATAATGCGTAGACTTGAAGAGAAACGTAGAAGAATAGAGGAAAAAGTCTCAAAATCCAAGACGCGTAGGTTAAGCTTAGAAGAATTAAAATTATTATATGGCGAAGTAGAAGAAATAGAAAATGAGTAATAAATTTAATCCAGGATAACAAGTAAGTTAATCAGTATTCTCTGGTGAGAATAGAAGTCTAGCCATAGCTAAGTAACGAAGACTAGCGTAGGTGAGGGCTGCTGCCAAGTGGACAGAAACGCCAACGAATACTAGTACTCGCAGTAGACGTAGATGACGATATAGGTAGAGTAGGTATTAAGACACCTATAATAGGTAAAACGAATTTACTAAGAGCAGCAGTGGATTTTGCAATGCATAGACCAGAAGACTCAGACACTAATGTGTTATTTACTACTTTATCGCTAGCGGAGAAGCTATCGAAAGAAGGCTATGATGTAGAGGTAGCAGTTGTGTCAGGAGATCCCGTAGATCCCATAAAGGCTGATTTGAGGGTTAGAGAGCAAGTCGAGGCAATAGTAAAGTCCCTTGATATAAACGGTATAATACTCGTAAGTGATGGTGCAGAGGATGAAAAGGTAATACCTATAATTCAAGGAATAGCTCCGTTAATATCAGTTAAACGTGTAATAGTAGAACAGCTTAGAGGTGTTGAGGAAACATACATACTGATAGGTAGATATCTTAGGAAAATAATAGAGGAACCACGTTTCGCCAAACTATTCCTGGGTGTGCCTGGAATAATCTTATCGATTGTCTCAGCTCTAGCATTACTTGGTATGTTACAATATGCTCTAACAGTAGCGTTTTTGATAGTGGGTATAGCAATGGTTTTTAGAGGATTTGAATTAGACCAAAAACTTCAGGTATGGTGGTCATCCTCTCCTATAACCTCAGCTGCATTAATATTATCAGCTATATCGTTTATAATAGGATTGGTTGTTGCAGGATATTATGCACAACAAGCTGTCTCAACAATAAATGCTATAGCATCAGTTATAAGCGTCTTAACGCCTTTTATTGGTTTTAGTATAACAGCTATTTTCACAGCTAGAGCTATAGTAAAAATCATGACGAGTGATATAAAAGTTTGGCATGATATAGCTGGTTTAATAATAACAGCAATGATGATAGTAGCATTATATAATCTCTCGCAGACATTAAATAAGCTACCTATTTCTGCTGGGCCGGACGAAGTATTAAGAGCCGTTATAGAATCGAAAATCTTGCTTTGGTTGTTTGCAGCAATAATAGTTGTGATAATATTGACTACATTATTTACTATACTTGAAGACAAACTTATATCAATAATTAAGGGGAAAGTCAAAAGTAGAAGTTAATCAATTATATAGTTTATCTGCCGAACCTACGTTCACGTTTTTGATATGATCTAATAGCACGCCATAGATCTATCTTACGGAAATCAGGCCAATATACTTCACAGAAATATAGTTCGCTATAAGCTGATTGCCATAATAAGAAATTACTAATGCGCTCCTCACCAGAAGTACGTATTATGAGGTCTGGATCAGGTAATCCGTACGTATATAAGTATTTTGAAAACAAGTTCTCATCTATGTCGTCTACTCTTACTAGTCCCTCTTTAACATCCTTAGCAAGCCTACGTACAGCATCTACTATTTCTTGTCTACCACCATAACATAGTGCTATGTTAAGTACGTGCTTAGTTTCATACTTATTAGTTATCTCTTCTATTTCATGCGCTAGTTTTACTATATCACTTGGAACAAGCTCCATCCTACCGAAGAACCTTATCTTTACTCCTCTCTTCCTAAAGTCCTCTATGTTTTCCTTTATTTCAATTAAAGCTCTACGGGCAAGTTCAAACAGCTTTTCTCTCTCAATATCACTACGGTACAAACAATTTTCTGTAGACATGGCATAGACTGTTACGACTTCTATATCTAAATCCCATAGCCAGTCAAGAACCATTCTAAGTCTTTTGTAGCCAAATTCGTGTCCAAGCCAAGGCGGCATAGAGTGTTCTCTAGCCCACCTACGATTTCCATCAGGTATTATGCCTACATGTCTAGGTTTTTTACCACCTCTTATTTGAAGCCATAGCCATTTCTCATAGATTTTGTAGACAGGTTTAAGCAATACATAGGTGAAGCGTAGTAATACTCTTGAAGCCTTACCCATAGTAGTCGCCTTCATCACTCTAGCGGAGAATATACTTAACATCCTTTATAACTTATTAAAAGAGGGCAGGAGTAGTATGGTGATTAGGCTTGAAGGTTGCTGTAGGTACAACAAATAAATCCAAAATACTTGCCGTTAAGAAGGCATGGGCAATATTAGGCAATGCAGAAATTATAGGTGTAAAGGTGTATAGCGGTGTACCAGAACAGCCTAAAGGGATAAAGCAAATTGTCTTAGGTGCGCTTAATAGGGCGATAAAAGCTAGGCTAAAGATAGGATCGGATTATGGTGTAGGTATAGAGGCAGGATACATAACACTAGGATCACTGATTATGGATTTACAAGCAGCAGTAATAGTAGATAAAGAGAACTATGTAACCATAGGTTTTAGTCCAGGTTTCCAGATTTCACGGGAAGCTCTAAAATATAACACTTTAGGGGAATATATGGCTGAAGTAACTGGTAGGAAGTCCATAAATGAAGAGATAGGTGCAATAGGCTATCTTTCGAGAGGTCTTATTACTCGTACAGATTTGACGTATCAAGCAATTATAATGGCCCTCATACCAAGAATAAATAAAAATCTCTACGAAGAATTAGTAAAGGTTGATAGAATAATGGAATGGATTAATGAGGAAACCTTATAATCCCTAACACTCTATTCCCAAAACCAGTACGGGGGTATTAATCAATGAGCTACTACCAAGGTAATGACTTAAAAAAGCCTACGGGAGGAAAGAAAAGACCACATCGTAGTAAAAGGAAGTACGAGTTAGGTAGACCTTCGACCGAGACTAGATTGGCTGAAACAGAAGTTAGGAAACATGTCAGAGTACGTGGAGGCAACTATAAGGTACGTTTAAAGAAAGCTGTATATGCTAACGTAATAGATCCTGAAACAAATAAAGCCCAGAAAGTTAAGATATTAAGAGTAATTGAAACTCCTGCCCATAGGGAATATGCTAGAAGAGGTATAATAGTTAAAGGAGCAATAATAGAAACAGAGATAGGCAAAGCAAAGGTAACATCAAGGCCAGGACA
>QMSF01000114.1 GCA_003649565.1 Thermoprotei archaeon
TCATAATACAGTTCATGAAGGGAAGAAAAGACATAGGTGAATACAAGATAAGAGAAAGACTTCAACCAGAATACGAAATCCATCAATTCGGCAGAGAAGACTTCATAAACCTAGAAAACCCAGAGCCAATAGACTACGAGCTTGCAAGAAAAGCTCTTGAATTCGCCAAGGAGGCACTGAAGAAGAAGCCCCGAGTTTTAGTCTTAGACGAGATAAACCTAGCTGCAGCCATAGGCCTCGTGAAAATCGAAGATGTGCTAGAGCTATTGAAGAACATTCCCGAGGAAACAGTCGTAGTATTAACTGGCCGTAGGGCACCAAAAGAGTTCATTGAGATAGCTGATCTCGTCACGGAAATGAAGGACATAAAGCACCCTCATAGATATGGTGTTGATGCAAGGAGGGGCATCGAGTATTGACCATCAACAACGTGAAGATAGAGACATTATTAGCAAAGGGATTTTGGGAGCCCAATGATATAGATGGCGTTGTCCCACCAATAATAACATCAACAACCTTTCCCTATAAGGATCCTAAAACACCGGGAAGATTCATTTATAGTAGAGCTTCAAACCCAACATGCACAGTTCTTGAAAAAGCCATAGCGAATCTCGAGGCAGCAAAATACGGTTTCGCCTTTTCGTCTGGCATGGCAGCTATAACAGCTACTCTCCTAGCAATAGGCCCATGCAAGATAATAGCCGAAGAAGACATGTATGGAGGGACCTACAGGTTATTGAAGAGTGTATTGCCAAAACTTGGATATGAAGTAGTCACAATAGACATGACAAAACTGAGCTCTACGCCAAAAGAGACTATTAAAGGTGCTAAGGTCTTCTTCTTTGAGACTCCGACAAACCCTCAACTCAAAGCGATAGACATAAACGAGGTTTCTAAAATAGCACATGAAAATGACGCCTTAGCGATAGTTGACAACACATTTGCAACTCCTCTTATTCAACAACCATTAAAGCATGGAGCTGACGTAGTGATTCATAGCTCTACAAAACTAATAAATGGTCATAGTGATGTTATAGGGGGTCTCGTAACACTAAACGATGAGGAGCTAGCCTCAAGGATCTTCGCGATAAGAGCTACAACTGGCAATTTTATGAGTCCATTTGATGCATGGCTTACTCTAAGAGGTCTAAGAACCTTGCATTTGAGAGTTCAAAAGCAATGTGAAAATGCCTCTATGATAGCAGAAGCATTAATAGATAATCATAAAGTTGAAGAGGTCATATACCCTGGATTACCATCATATCCCTATACGACTACAGCACTAAAGCAAATGAGCAAGATGGGCTGCATAGTAACACTGAAAATCAAGGGAGGAAAAGAAGAAGCACTACGCTTCCTAAGAAACCTCAAGCTATTCACCATAGCTGTTAGTCTAGGCGGATTAGAATCTTTAGCCTGCCACCCCTCGACCATGACCCATAGAGCAATGCCAGATGAATACAAAAAGAGCATAGGACTAACAGAAAACATTGTTAGACTATCAATAGGAGCTGAAGACCCCTTTGACCTAATAGATGACCTAAAGAGAGCGCTAAACTCCATTTAAGAGCAGAAGGTTAAGTGAACATCTTTCTTTAAGGCTAAGCCAAGCTCCACTTCAATAGCTTTTAATACTGCACATGGAATTGGACATGAAGGATGCCTAAGGAACTTAGCAGCTTCTCTGTAAATGCGATTCTCACTTAGCGGTTTAAGCACCTCGTTTATACTCAAAGATTTTAGGTTCGACGAAAAAGCCTTAACATCACTACACTTGCTCTCAATATTCACATTAACGCTCACATTACGCTTCTCAACTATAATCCTCGCTTTCATCCCACAAATACCGGGATCAACAGACATACACGTAACCAATAGCTACCACCACATAAAGCACCAAAAACTTCTTTGGCAATTAACTCATTAACTCTTGCGGTAGATTCTTGATGCATATGGTGCCTTTATCTTCTTCATGACCTCAGGATATGCTGAAGGATCTGCATGGGGCATACTCATGGAATTCACGTATTCAACCTCAAAGTCAGGATCAGCAGCAAGCTCCACATACCTAACACTTCTAGCAATGACCTCAGCTTCTCTCCTTACATCTATGGACTTTAATGCCATTCTAGCTCCGGATCCAGCAGCATTACCAATGTACTCAATGTTATTGAGTGGAACTTCAGGTAGCATGCCTATGATCATAGCGCTCATAGGGTTAATGTACGAGCCGAAAGCGCCAGCTATAAGCACCTTCTTAACGTCTCGCACACTTATTGAAAGCTTTTTCATCAATATGCGCCATCCAGTTTGAATCGCAGCCTTAGCTTTCTGAATTTCCCTTATGTCTTGTTGGGTTATCACTATATCATCAATGCCCGTAGCAGTCTCCTCCTTCCACGCCAAGACGTATTCAAGTCCCTGAGACCCACGTCTAACCCTAGGATTATCTTTATTCTCGAGAATCCTCCCAGTAGTATCAATAACCCCCTCTTTCAGCATTTCAGCTATAGCATCTATAATGCCTGAACCACATAGGCCTCTAGGCTTAACATCATCTATTGTCTTATATGAAACCTCCAATCCACCTCTAGTTATCGTAATGGCCTCTATAGCCCCACTCGCTGCTCTCATCCCAAACTTTATATGAGCACCTTCAAATGCTGGTCCAGATGCTGTTGAGCATGCATATAGGAAGTCCTTACATCCCAAGATAATCTCGGTATTAGTGCCAACATCAATTAGCAATGCTACATCACTCGTTTCGTGAATTCTGCTAGCCAATATGCAGCCAACAGCATCAGCTCCTATAAATCCCGCTATGTTTGGAAGTGAATACGCATATGCTTCAGGATTAACCTTTAAGCCTATGTTTATGGCCTTTGTAACATAAGACTTAGCTATCACTGGTGAATAAGGGCTAAAACCGAGATAACGTGGATTGAAACCGAAAAATAGATGATGCATAGCCGTATTGCCAACAATGACTATGTCATAGATCTCCTCGTGAGAGATTCGAGCTGCCAAGCATGCTCTTCCTATTAGCTCATTTATGCTCTTCACAACCTCATTTTTGAGTTTTTCAAGGTTTTCGGGTTCCTGCATCACAAATGTTATTCTTGAAATTACATCCTCGCCATATGGGATTTGGGGGTTCATGACTCCATCAGCGTGAATTAAAGAGCCATCGGTCAAATCTACAAGAAACCCCGCTATCTTAGTTGTGCCAATGTCAACGGCATATCCGTAAAGCTTATGTCGCGTATCTCCAGGCTCTACATCGAGTACTTCCTCATCATTCCACAGTACTACGGTTACCTTCCAATCTCCCTGTCGAAGAGAATCAGCCAATCTCCTAGCTGCATTGTAACTTAGCCTAACTCTCGCATCGCGCTCCTTCCTCGATATCTCCCTCAAAAGCCTTAAATCATCAGCTTCAGGCTCATCCAAAGTAGGCTTCTTAAGCTCCAAATAGAGCTTTTTGACACAAGGCGTAACCGTAACTTGAGGCTCATAACCTAAAACAACAAGCCTCTGCTTACCCATTCTACTGCTCTCAGGAACCTTAACGGTTACAGGCCCCATAACCCTAGCTTGACATGCAAGCCTAAAGCCCATCTCCAAGTCGTCTCGTCTCAAAAGCCTCTTTTCAGCTTCGCTAAGCGGGCTTAAATTTTCAGAACCCTCAATAACCAGAATTCTACATTTACCGCATGCCCCACGGCCACCGCAAAAAGAGGCAAGATCCACATTAAGCTTCAAGGCCACATCAAGCAATGTAGCTCCAACAGGGGCCTCAATACGCTTTCCTTCAGGCAGAAACTTAACAGTATAATGCTGCAAAATTAAACACCACTAAATCCTTCATCATAATTTATGCATTACCTCCAGCTTTTACATATCAAAATCCCACAATTATAGATAGCGTAGAAGCGATAATCGAGACAACGAACTTAACAGGCTTGATGAAATCATCATCACATTAATGCATAAACCTCGAGGGATACCAAATTTAATTAGAAGGTGTGTTAAATGGAGATGACTCCTAAGAAGAGGGCAATACTATGTATAACTGGAAATAGACGTAGAGCTGATAGAATCTCAGCATGCGATCCTCTAACGACAGCAACTGTTGAGCAGATGATGGCTGTCAAAGCCCCCTTCCCTGATGCTCATCGAGATCCAGAGCTTCACGCTAGACTTGCAGCAGCTGCATGGGAGATTATAGGTCTAGAGGGCTTCAAGGTACCCTTCGATTTATGCGTAGAAGCCGAAGCTCTAGGTGCAACAATAGATTACGGTTCGTTAGATAGACATCCAAGTGTTAGAAAGCCAGCATTTGAAGACCTCAAAGACCTCAAAATACCCGAAAAAGTGACAGAAA
>QMSF01000115.1 GCA_003649565.1 Thermoprotei archaeon
AGAAGGAAGTTACCTCGTAAAGATGAATACGTCGAGATACATCCAGAGCTCATCGAGCTTGACAAGGTTCTTCAAGAACTTCAAGTAACTAGAGAGCAGTTAATCGAAATAGCCATCTTGATAGGCACAGACTATAATCCTGATGGCGTTAAAGGCGTAGGGCCCAAGACGGCGTTAAAAATGATAAAGACTTATGGTTCCCTCGAGAAAGCATTGAAAGCGTTGCCTAATGCTGAGTTTCCCGTTGATCCCTTTGAGATAAAGAAGATATTCATGGAGCCTCAAGTCACTGGCGATTATAAGCTTGAATGGAGAAAGCCCGACGTGAATGGAATTCTGAGGTTTCTATGCGATGAAAGAGACTTCTCAGAGGAAAGGGTAATGAATGCACTTAATAGGGCATTAAAGGCGTATGAGCAGCATACAAAGCAATCAACATTAGAGACATTTTTTGGAAGGCGCTAAACTTCAACTTCTATTGTGACTTCAACTTGAGCTCCTTGCTTTAAATACCTTATAAGCTCTCTATCTATGTCAGCAGCAGACTTATCGCATTTGATCATGAGGGTTCTAGGGCATATGTAATCACTTTTCCTGCAAACCATGCTCATCTGACTTGTCAATAACAATTTCTCGTTCCCAAAACCCGTAACGACATCCTCTACGTCGAGCACCTTTAATTTCAATGTCACTCTTGCATTCCTTTGCATAAGGGCTTGCTTTAAGTTATGGTTTAAATCTGCAACGCTTCTCTCGGACTTAATTGCTACTATGCAATCACCTCTAGGCGTTAGATAGTCTTCTCGTGTTATTTCAAGAGTTGTTTTATGTGTCGCTTTAACGTTGGGATGACCCCAAGCCTTGAAGACCTCTTTTAAGAGCATTTATGTAACACCTTATCTGCATTAGGAGAAGCGCTAATTACCTTTAGCTAACCTGTTAATAGCTGGGAGAAAGATGCCTAAAAGCTTAGAGGAGCAAAAGAGAAGGGTCATACAAAATCTCGTGGAGGCAGGTGTTATAAAGAGAAAGATGGTGGCTGATGCGCTATTGAAGGTTCCACGTGAGGAATTCATTCCTGAAGCTTATCGAGATTCAGCTTATGTTGATAGCCCTATACCTATAGGGTATGGCCAAACAACGTCGGCTATACATATGGTTGCATGGATGTGCGAAGCAGCTGAGCTTAAACCCGGAGATAAAGTCCTTGAAATAGGTGGTGGCTGTGGCTATATGGCAGCGGTTTACGCGGAAATCGTAGCCCCTCCTGAAAGTGCTGTTAAAGGACATGTCTACACCATAGAAATAATAGGTGAATTAGCGAAAAAAGCTGAGGAAAACTTGAAGAAGCTAGGTTATCTTGATAGAGTCACTGTAATTCATGGTGATGGATCTCTGGGCTTTCCACAGGCAGCCCCTTATGATGCGATAATAGTGACCGCAGCTTCACCGGGAGCCCCAAAACCTCTTAAAGAGCAGCTTAAGATAGGTGGTCGATTGGTCATCCCTATAGGATCTCCATACTACATTCAGGAGCTGACCGTAATAACGCGGTTGAGCAAAGATGAATATGAGGAGAGAGGACTAGGCGGATGCGTCTTTGTGCCATTAAGAGGAAGGCATGGTTGGACTAGGGATTAAAAGTGAGGAAGGCTTTAGCTGTAATAACAACAAAAAGTAGAGGTGAAGCTGTTAGGCGTCATCTAGCTTCTATTGATGCTTTAGACTTTAATTTGAAAATAGAGGTTATAAATGATAAGATATGCATACCATTATCAAGGCAGTTATCTGAAGAAGAAGAGAAGCAATTGCGGAAGTTATGCGATTTCATTATAGAGGAGAGGGAATTTAAAGAAATACCTAAAAAGCCAAAGTCAATAATAGAATGGCTTAGCGACAAAATGCCTCCTTGTCTCTTAGCTTCAGTTCCAAGATCTTGGGATATCATCGGTGATATAGCTATAGTAGAGCTCCCTGATGAGCTGATTGAATATGAGAAGCTGATAGCTGAAGCTATTCTCGCTGTTCATAAAAATGTCAAGACCGTTTATGCTAAGGCGGGAGCGATAAGCGGAGATTTTAGGATAAGACCATTAAAGCTCATAGGTGGTGAGGATAAAAGCACCACGATACATAAAGAGTATGGAGCAAAATTTTTCGTTGATGTAAGAAATGTCTACTTCAGTCCTAGACTTGCATCTGAGAGAAAGAGAGTTGCTTCGCAAGTCTGCAATGGCGAGATTGTATTAGATATGTTTTCAGGCGTCGGACCATTTGCCATTCAAATAGCCTTGAATAAGAACGTTCTAGTATATGCCATTGAGCTTAATCCGATCGCATATGATTGTCTAATAAAGAACATTGAGCTCAATAAGCTCCAAGACAAAGTCATACCTTTTCTAGGTGATGCCAGAAGAGTCATTGAAGAACGCTTGATGTGTAAAGTTGACAGGGTAATTATGAACTTGCCTGAAAGATCATTAGATTATGTGGATGCCGCTTTAAAGGCATTAAGAGGAAGGGGTATTCTACATGTTTATGTCTTTGAGGAAGAGCCTCAACCTATGATGAAAGCAAAGAGGAGAGTTTTAAGCAAAGTAAAGGAAAATAGATGGAATGTCCTAAATGTCTCATATGTGGGGCTTGTTAAGCAGGTTGCTCCAAGACGATGGCAGGTAGCTGTTGACGTTGAAGTCTACTGCTCCTCGTAAATTATCTCCCTGTTATATGTTATCTTTAGGCTGGCACTTAGAGCTCTTCCTATAGGGCAGTATTTCTCGGCTAGCTCTAATGCCCTTAAGATCTTTTCTTCATCCTCTTTTTTCTTCGCTTTAATTTTAACATTAACTTGAGCTTCTGTCAGCACATTACGGCCTTCCGCATCTTTGTCCATTACCAGCCTCGATTTCACAGTAAAGCTAGATATCTCAACTCTCTGTTTTTGTATGGCTCGCCAAGCAACAACACAAAAACATGCTGCTAACGATGAGAGCAACAGTTCTTCAGGCTTGAAGTAACCCTTAACACCTCCAAACTCCTCTGGAAGAGCAAACCAAACCGCACCTGTTTCACCTAATTTCGCCTTGCCTATAACGCCTCCAAGCCATTCGATATCGACATGGAATTCATGAGGCATGAGAGAGCACCTCGATAAGAGCTTCATAAAAGCGGATATAAGATTGTCCCTAACTCCTAAATGTGGTGCTTGGGCATGTTTTTACTCATTATCAAGAAGGTGGTAATTGATGAGAAGGGCGAAGCGGGCCCGGCGGGATTTGAACCCGCGACCGTCGGGTTAAAAGCCCGCCGCTCTACCATGCTGAGCTACGGGCCCTATGCACAGAAGATTTAGCTGGTGGTTTTTAGGCGTTTCTCCCTTCTTACTTAGAGGCTATCGGATGCTGAGGTAATTACAAGGTAAAAGTTTATTTATTGCCCCTATACTGTTTCGTTTTCGCTAAGCGCAGTGTTATTGAGTATATATTTGGCTTGGGTTTTGGGGGTTAAATGTTGAAGAAGAAGTTCACGATTTTAGATCACGAATTGGTTCCAAAGCATATCCTTTTAACGAAGGAAGAGAAGAAGGCATTACTGGAGCAGCTTAAGATAAGGCCAGAACAGCTACCGTGGATTAGAGCTTCAGACCCTGTTGCTAAGCTCATAGGCGCTAAGCCTGGCGATATAGTTAAGATAATAAGGAAAAGTCCAACTGCAGGTGAAAGCATAGCATATAGGTTTGTAGTTCCATAGGGGTGATGGATTATTTTAACGCTTGAGGATCGATGGGATTTAATTAGAGCGTACATAAAGGAGAATGGCTTAACTAAACAGCATTTAGCGTCTTATAATGAGTTTGTAACTCATGGATTGCAAAAGATAGTTTATGAGTTTGGAGGACTTGAAGTAAAGGACATCAAGATTAGGTTTGATAAAGTTCACATAGGGGCTCCCATGGTTAAGGAGGCTGACGGCTCAGAGAGAAACATTTTGCCAATGGAAGCTAGGCTTAGAAACCTGACTTATGCTGGTCCTTTGTATATAACGATGACCAAATATGTTAATGGTGTACGAGAGGGTACTACAAAGGTCTTTGTCGGCTACTTCCCTATAATGGTCAAATCGGTGTTATGCCCATTATCCAAGATGAGTGAAGACGAACTGATAATGAATAATGAAGATCCAAAGGATCCAGGTGGCTACTTTATCATTAATGGTTCAGAGAGGGTTCTCGTCGCTCAGGAAGATTTAGCTAATAACCATGTATTGGTTGATGTCCTTGACGGCAGCTCGAACGTCACGCACGTTGCTAAGGTGTTATCCTCAGCTGCTGGTCTTAGAATACCGACTTCAATAGAAAGACTGAGAGACGGCACAC
>QMSF01000116.1 GCA_003649565.1 Thermoprotei archaeon
ATTCGCTGAAGCAACGATATTCTGTATTTGTATTTTCGGCTCTCCCACTATGACTATTTTATGTGCCTTCAACTCTTGAATTATCTTCCTCACAGTTCTATAAACGTCCTTTTCCGATTTACCCCCAGTACAAACCATTTTTCCTGAGCTAAAGGTTAAAGTCTCAGTTTTCGGTCTGTCAAGCCTATAGACTAGCCCAGGGAACTGATCAGGATGGTACTCTGCCTTAAATACAGGACCAGCTATGGGGTTTGGATGTAGCGTCTGATTAAGTGTTACAGAAGCTACGACATTCTCAATTTTGTATTTAGGCTTTGCCAAGATTACCACCTTAAAAATCTTTTTATCTTAGCAAGTTAGAAGCTATTTAAAGCCCTTTTTAAACTTAACCATTTTACGTTCTTGATGGTTTTCCTTCTCTTCACTTTTCTTTGATGGCCAGAGAACTATCGCTATTGCCAAGATTATTAGCAGACTTACTATCACGTATTTGTAGGGCATTATGAGCTTAAAGATGGCTCCAACACGTGGGAGTAGCACTCCTACAACGCGGCCGACTATTCGGTCTTCGGGTACGAGGCCTGGGTCAGGCATGAGATTGTTATCGCCTTTAGTTTTGAAGAAATGTTTACCATTGTAAATGAGGATATCTATTATTCTATGAACGATGAGCTTATCGTTAGCTCTATAAATCACTACATCACCGACTTGGAGGTCAGAAGGCTTGACACCCACAACGAATATTATATCACCATCGTAAAATGTTGGTATCATGCTATTACCTTCGACTATAGCTAATGGCACATCTGTTCCAGCAACAATCTTTATACCTTCATTAAATGCAAATATGGCAATGATAATTATTACAAGCAGTATTATATCGCGCCTAACCCTAGCCATGCTTCTCGTACTCCGATCACTCCTTTAGTTGCCGCTTAGTTTTAGTTTAAGGTCTCCTATTAGGATTATTGGTGGCAAGGATGGAAGATAGAAGATTAAGCAATTTATTAGCACTAAGAGAGCGTGTACTTCCATCGACGCCAGAATCGATAATGATAAATGATGTGATCCCTCTACTAGTATCGATCAAAAAGGATCTCGAGGAGATTAAGACTAGGCTCGCTAAGATAGAGAAAAGGCTAGGTCTAACGGAATAAAGGGTTTTCTCTATGGCGTTAAGAGATCAAGGAGACGTTATATGTGAAGGCTCGCCTGTTTTACTATATCTAGATGAAAGACGTAAGTACCTGACTAAGGTTGAAAAAGATCGTAAAATACATACACATAAAGGCTACATAGACATGTCTGCATTAATAGGCTTGGAATACGGCTCTAAGGTTAAATCGAACATCGGAGTTGATTTTGTCGCATTGCAACCAACACTATGGGACTATGTACTAAAAGTTGTTAGGAAAACACAGGTCATATATCCAAAAGACATGGCTATCATGGTCTTCAAGTTGGGGTTAAAACCTGGAATGAAGGTTGTTGAGGCGGGCACTGGAAGCGGAGCTCTCACTTGTGCATTAGCTTTCTTTGTAAAGCCTGGAATTGTATACAGCTATGAAATTAACCCGAGCTTTCAGGAAGTAGCAAAGAGAAACTTGGAACGCGCAGGTCTCCTCGATTACGTTGTCTTAAAGCTTAAGGACATAACGCAAGGAATTGATGAAGAAAATGTAGATGCCGTAGTTCTAGATATGGCCACGCCATGGCTTGTAGTACCTCATGCATATAAAGCGCTTAAACGAGGTGGACATTTCGCACGGCTCAGCCCCACAATAAATCAAGTTGAAAAAACCGTTTTGGAGTTAAGAAAGCACGACTTCGTAGACATAAAGGTCTACGAACTACTGCTTAGAGAAATAAAGGTTGAAGAAGGAGCTGTGAGGCCTGAAATGTTCATGGTTGGACATACAGGCTATATAACGTTCGCTCGAAAATCACTTTAATAAAGCCTAAGCGGATAAGATTTCTGAGATTCTTATGAGCCTTTTAAGATTAAACATACCAAGTATAGACGATGAGCTTAGAGGAATACCATCAGGCTCGTTGATAGCGCTTGAAGGCAGCACCTTATCCTATGCTAACTTAGTAGCCAGGGTCATACTATCAAGCAGATCAACATTAGGCGAAAGGGTAACTTACTTTGCTGTAGACGAGGATTTTGATGATGTAAGAGATTCGATGACATCGCTTGGCCTAAGGATACATGCCTTTGAAGCATCGGGTGTATGGTCCTTCGTAGGTGAACCCGATAAGCCTCTTAGCGAGCACTTTACCACTCTCTTAGAGAGGATTAAGGATGGCGACTGGACATGCATAGATACGTTTTCATCACTGGTCAACAATATAAGTAAAAGCGAAGAAGACCTCATAAACATGTTAAACAACCTTAAAAAGGCGTCGAAGACAGGAGGAGGACTACACTTCCTGATAATAATCCCTGTAATGCATACTCCAAGGCAACTAGGTGTGATACGCAATAAAGTTGATGTGATAATTAAGGTTTCATATAAAGAGTCCGGTAATAGCTATGTCCGTTACTTGAAAGTTGTTAAAAGCAAAAGAAGACCGCATCAAGGGATAATAGTCCCCTTCAGTATAACGAGGACAGGCATAGTCTTCGAGACTGTTACGAGAATAGCTTAGTTAAATTTCTAAGCTCTTTAGCCTTATCTGCAGGTTTTGGGTTTTCACATATGGCTCTGCCAATTATTACGTATGAAGCCCCTGCCTTTAGGGCGTCCACCAGGCTTCCTCCTTGAATTATGACACCTGGTGAAAATATGGGTCTATCCCCGACTATCTCTCTTATACGCCTTATTATATTTGGTCTTGTGGCACCGACTATCAGTCCATCAGCACGCCATTTTATAGCCCTTCTAAGAAAAATCATGTAGAGCTTGTCAAATATTCTTAACTCTTCATCGTACACCATGGCTTCAAAGAATTCTGATGCACCCTTATGACTCATATACGTTACAGCTAAAATGCCTTTATCCCTCTCCTCAGCTAAATGAAATATACTTTCCAGACCTTCAGCCCATCCAGGTAATGGCATTACTGTTATAGCGTCAAAACCTGTATCAAAGTAAAGCGATGCCTCTACTTGATTTGTAGAACCAATATCACAAATCTTACAATCAGCTATCACTGGCAGGCCCAGCTCATGAGCTCTACGTACAATAGTTTTCGCATATTGAAGACCAAAAGGTAATATTAAGTGTTTATTTAATTTAACACCGCAAATGTAGCTTGAAACATCTTCAAGAATCTTCTCAGCCTTCTCAATGGCATCAGGCCCCTTTAAGTCAAGGGCCAAGACTATCCTGCTTTCGTTTTGAATGGATGCTTTCTCAATCATAGCGATGAAGTTCTTACTCATTTACAACAACACTTCAAACGTAAACAAGATAATCCCCTTAAATCTAATATTAATGGGGCAATGACGAGGGCAGGTATTGTTGATTGATGAAAGGTGACACCAGATCGGAGCCCCCTTAATATATCAAGGCAGAAAATAGCAATGGCATTGCAATAGTAAAGTCACAGTAAACCGTGCAATACTCTGCTTCTTCTAAGACCTTATTCCAACTCACAGCTTCGCTTAGAGTGGCCCCTGATAATCCTCCATAGTATGGCGGGTCTACGGTTATCTGAACAGCATAATCAAATGGTTTGCCAGCGACTAGAGCTGATTGTAGAGCAAAGTTCTTTGGAGCACCTCCGCCAATTATCAATACGCCAGTTTTATCTCTTCTCTTTTTAGCATCAAATTGTAGATTGATTAAATAACCAAGATCTAAATCTTCGGCAACCCTCAATTTTCGAGTTTGAGTTAAACTCCATACTTGTACCCCTAAAATCGAATCGTAAAAGGCTGGCACAATAACCCTGCAATCACACATAGCTGCAGCTCTTACAAAGCTATCTTCGTCTTTTACCTTAAAGCCTATTTCTCGTAAGAATTCATATGTGGAATAAGTTTTATCTCCCATGCTTTCTAATATTCCTCTAAGATTTTTCTCCAAAATCTCAAAGTCTCGAGCATTGATAGCAACATCATAAACTCTGCAAAGTCCCTTCTCTCTTAATGTTACATCAACTTCTGCTTTCAGCATTTTAAGCCTATAATGCTTACCACCAAAAGCCATAAGCAAATCGTGGGTAACATTAGCTCCTGTAGTCACAATAATATTGAAGAACTTTCTTGTCAAGACTTCACATAAAAGCTTTCTCAAACCGGCAGGCACGACAGCACCTGCCAATGTTAAAATCCTCAAATTGCACTTAGATATCATCTTCTCTAAGATCTCAAGAGCCTCTCCAAGTCTTCTAGCATTAAAAGCCGTTTTAGCC
>QMSF01000117.1 GCA_003649565.1 Thermoprotei archaeon
GAGTAATGCTAAATAAGTAGTTGTGACCCATTACCTTTGCCCCAAGTAGAGGATTACTCTTTGCAATGTACTAAATGCAAGATATGCAGGTGCGCGTAGACTTCTCTAGACGCAAATTTTTTATGCATAACCCCTAAAATAGAGGGGGCTATGTATCGTCAGCGTGGTGAGGAACTATGGGGGATATCCTAGGTGCCCCATGGTACTCATGGCTCTGGGTCTTTGGAACATTCGTCGTCGTACTGCTGATATGTATATTGTTCGCAGTGCGCTTCAAGCCTGAAGAAGAGTAGGAGGGGTCTTTCATGGTTCAAGTCGTCGGCAACCCTATGACCATAGGGATTTTTATAGCTTACTTGGTGATAATGTTAATCATAGGGTTTGTCTTCGCAGGCAAGATTAGAGATATCAAGGATTACTTCATTGGTGGTAGGAAAATAGGTTTTTGGGAGCTAAACTTCACGTTGATTGCTACAATTGCTAGCGCTATGACTTATGTTGGTGTTGCAGGTGCTGCTTACAGCTGGGGTTGGCCATTCCTCTGGGAGACTTTTTGGCCTGCGGTTGCTCTCGTTATCACCACCATGGTCTTAGGACCAAGGCTCTATAGAATAGCTAAGAGGCATGACTTAGTAACTGTTGTAGACTACTTAGAGTTAAGATATGAGCGTTCAAAGGCTGTGAGGGGCATAGCTTCAATAATCGCTATAATACTGACTGCAATATACTTGATGGGCCAGTATAAAGCTATGGCAATGACCGTTCAAAGCTTGATAGGCTGGGATTACTTCACAGCTTTAACGGTAGGAGCCATAATCCTGATAGTGTATTCGGTTCTAGGAGGGCTTTATGCCGTTGCAGTTACTGATTTTGTTCAGCTGCTGATAATGATCTTAGGTATATTACTGCTACTACCTACTGCTATATCACTTGCTGGTGGTATTGAGACTATAAACACCACGTTAAAATCCATAGAGCCATGGATGGTTGAAATTTTCGCTCCTAAAGGCCCAGGAAGCCCACCACTATTGTTCTCATTGTTTGTCGTGGTCGCATTGTCATTAGCTGCGATGCCTCATGTATCTCATAGGCACTGGATGGGAAGGAGGTATAGCTACTATAGGTGGCTGCCTCTCGTAGGTTTTGTGATATACTTTGCAGTGCACATGTCGGTGAAGTGGTGGGGGTTAAGCGGTAGAGCTCTCGTAGCGCAAGGAATACTGCCGCCACCAGCTGACCCTGACAGAATACTGCCTGACATGATAATTTACGTTGCTCATCCGGTAATTGCTGGAATACTCCTAGCAGCTGTTGCATCAGCAGTCATGTCAACGGTTGATTCATTGCTATTAGTAGCATCAGCAACAGTTGCACGCGACATATATCAAATGCTCATTAAACCAACTGCAAGCGAGAGATCAATGGTGTGGATAAGCAGAATAACAACGCTTGCCTTGGGCTTTATAACATACGCCATAGTGATAAGCCCACCAGGCCTCATAATGTGGCTCGTATGGGCTTCACTGGGTATATGTGCTTCAACATTTGTACCATTGTTCTTCGGAGGTTTATTCTGGAGGAGACCCAATAAAGTGAGCGCGATAATCACCATGATAGTTGGCCTCATAGCAGCTTTGTTCTTCGGCTACACAAATAAGTACTTGGGCTGGAACTACATAATCTATCCATTTGCTTGGTCAATGATCATAGGCATAGTGACGTACATAATAACATCATTAGTTACTAAGCCACCATCAAAGGAGTACTTAGATCAAGTGATGCCCACAAAGGCCAAAGCAGCTATTAGTGCCATTAAGTCAAAGACCACTGAAGATGCATTAAGAGATGTAGCCTTCAGAGTCTTCGGCACGAAAAGCATCACATAAGCATTAAGAGCGCTTCAATTTAAATCCCTCATATTTTTTCTTGAGGGTTGCTTTATGCCCAAAATTCACTGTGTTAAGCCGTTTATTTCTAAAGAGAAAGCCCTAGGGAAGCTGAAGAGCAAAGAGCTGTTAAGCGATGATAATATTGCGCTGGTTTACTATCCATATTGGATTTTTTATTTTAAGGCGGAGCTTTGGAGGTTCTTGATGAAGCCTAGAATTGTGAGAATGGCTGTTTCTGTTGATGGTGTTACTGGCAAGCCTGCTCGTGGAGGACCGGAAATAAATTCTAAGGGTGATTTGGAGAATGTTGAGGTCATAGATGTAAGCGAAGATTTTCTTGTTGAGCTTAGGGTAGAGGAGGACGTAGCTTCTTTAATCGCGGAGAAATTCGTTAGAAGATACATGGGTTTTCTCTTTCCAGGTAAGAGCGTAAAGCTTAGCTTGGAGCGTAGAGAGCTTGTCTACAGGCCATTCTGGCTCATTAAAATGAATAATGGTGTAATTAAGGCTGTTGATGCAATTGACGGTGAAGAAATAACCATTAAGAGGGATGTAACAAGCTGAGAAGAACCTTGAATTTTCAACTAGACGCAGCTTCTTCATGAAAGATTAAAATTAGAATGGACAATGCCCTTATCGCGTCGTATCAACTAGGTTTAGGCGATGTAGCTAAGCTATTTCATAGTCATTCCTATACATTATCTAGAGCTTTAACTAGTATTCTTGGTGAAGCTCAAGCTGTTTTTAGCTAGCAATTATGCTAAATACTTGTTGAAGATTTGGAGGAAATGCTGGTCTTTCACTTTGAGAGTGTAGATGCTTATCTCTCAAGCCTTAAGGTTATAGAACTCGTCGAAGAAGTTATATTACAGAGAGCTTCGCGGAGCAACGTTTAGGGTCAAAGGGTGTGTCATAGAATCTCTAATTCATAAAACTCTTAATATGGTCGAGTATACGGGTGATCTCTGTCCCTTAGCCCTTATTTGTATGGTGGTCTTAGCCTTGGAGAAGGGATGGAAACCTGAAGATAACATCTTTAACTACGTGAAGTTCGCATATAAGCTAACTCGTTTTACTGCAGATGGTTCTGAAACAACATTTAAAGTTGTTTGAAGAATAATTAGCTCTCCTTTTTATGATACCTTTTTAAGCTTCTAGAGGGACTACGGGTTCTTCAAGTCTGTATACTAAGCCTTGACCTATCGCTATGACATCACCTTTAGAGTTTTGAACTACAATTCTGTATAATGCTGTATGTTTGCCTAGGCTTTCCTCAAAGGCCTCGGCTATGAGAATGTCCCCAGCCTTGGCTGGCTTACGATAGTTTATGCTTAGATTCAAGGCTACGGCCTTCTTATTATGAGAATTACTTGCCGCTGCAAATACCACGTCAGCCAGCGAAGCTATCAGACCTCCATGAGCTACTCCATGAAAATTCAACATGTCATCTCGTATCGTCAAAGAAGCTCTCCCATAACCTTCCTTGACTTCGAGAAGCTCTACCCCTAGTAGTTTGGCGTAGGGATCATTGCTAAACTTTTCTCGTAATTTTTCGAGAATCTCGCAATCTACGCTCAAAGTTTTTACACCCGGATGTTTATTATGCTTCTATAGAGTTTAGGTCTTCTTCATTTTTGTGGTTATTGCCAATGCTATGGATATTAGTGTTATTATGCATCCCATGATGTATGTTGGCCTGTAGCTACCGAAGATATCAGCTATGAAGCCACCTATTGGTGGTGATAGTAGAAGACCTATGCCGCATAGTAAGGTCCAAAGACCTGTTATTGAACCTACAACACTCCAGCCATAGAGATCCTTGATTAATGCCGCGTATAGGGGCCATACAGCACCATAGCTTATCCCAATTATCGCGCTCCATAACGCTATGTCCATAAAGGAGCTAGCTCTAAGAGCTGATCCTATTAATCCGAGAGCCATTATAGAATTGCATACTATAAGCGATGGCCTCCTGCCTATTTTATCTGATAGTATTGGGATGGCTAGTGCCCCTATTATGCCTATGAAGCCCATTATGCTAAATAGCGCTGTAGCAGCTGCTGCACTTATACCTAGTTCTAGATTTGCATAAGCCTTTGCAAATGTCATGGGAATCATTATCGCGAATGAGGCCAGCATATAAGACAAGCCGCCGAGCCAGAATGGTTTATCCTTTAACACGATCTTGAAGCCTTTAATGTGCTTCAAGAGACTCTTAGTCGAAGTTGATTCTATTATTGGCTCATGGGCAATTGCAGCTAATGGTAATAGCCAAACTATGGATATTATTCCTAGAAGGGCCCAGCAGCCTCTCCAGCCGATGTAGGATATTATCAGTGGTATTGTTAACCCCAATATTCCAAAGCCCATATTACAGCCTAATTGAAGAACTCCTAGGAAGGAGCCTCGCCTTGATGGATAAGCCTTTTGAACCCATACTACGAGTGGTGTCCAGCATAC
>QMSF01000118.1 GCA_003649565.1 Thermoprotei archaeon
GTAAAGCCCATGTCAACTATGAGCTTTGGAGCCTCTAAAATCCACTTATTCGTTGTTCCACACAACTTCCTATATACCTCTTCGTCGTATGCCTTTATGTCAAGCCAAAATGAATCTACGCCTCCACTAGCTAGTATCTCGAGGTTTTTAGGTGTTAAGCCATAACCGTTAGTTTCAAGTAAAACCCAAACGTCGCTGCACTCCTTCTTTATTTTCTCCGCTGCTTGAGCGTAAAACTCAGCTCTACAAGCTATATCTCCACCTGTAAAAGCAACGATGTTTCTAGCTGGACCCCATCCTTGTGGGCTTAGTACCACTTGATCTGGCTTCAAGACGTTAGGGCACAATGGATGTCTTTCACCCGTCAAAACACACATTCCGCAGTGCCTACATAGGTCAGTTGCATGCCACATGGTGGCTCTCCATTTAGGTTCTTTGACCGTTATCTTTTCCGCATAATCAGCTACTATCTTAGCTATTCTCTCGGTCGACATCCATGTGCCCGTGGCCTTCTGAGTGAAATACCATGAGTGGCATTTGAGGCATGTATGGTTGCATCCTGATTGATAGATAGACAGGTAATCTTCAGGTCTCGATAAATGTATTGCTTCGATAAGCCTAAACCATAAGCCTCCTTCATACTTGAGGGTTACTTGGCATGCAGGCTTTAGGCCTTCAGGCGTTTCTGTCACGCATGACCCTTTAGGATAGCCTTGAGCCTCCATATTACAGCTGAGCTTCACAACGATTATATTGATGCTCAGGAAAATGAGGGTTGCGTTAATAGATGAAGGTTATTGTTGTTCACGCTTGGCCTCATATTCTCTAAGTGCTAAGTGCATCATATATATGGACTTGGCATTTTCACTTAGATAGGCTTCGACCTTCTCTCTCAAGTACTTCGTGAAGTTCATCCATGAACCAGGAGGCTCACTCGCTATTCTCCTCTTTGAGTTCTCGAGTTCTAGCAATGTGTCTGCGAGAGTTGTTGTTCTTTGAATGTTAATAGCCTTCTCGACCTCCTCTAGAGGAGCCAAGGTTAAGCCAAGTGCTTTAGTAATAGCCTCCTTTACATCAATGACCTTGCCTTCAAGTGCCAGGGACTTCAGCATAAGCGCTTGCGACTTCAATCCTCCATTAACCAATGACGTTAGGAGCTGATCTAAGCCATAAACTAAAATCGTGAAGTCTTGATTTATCAGTGATGAAAGTGTTAGCTCTGCTTGTGGATCGGGATATGTAAGGCCGAAGTCCTTGTATACTGTTGATGTCCTCACGTCTTCTCCATCATATATCGCTAGGCTAAGAATCCCGGTGTCCGCTTGATCCATAAGTTTAAGGTATAGCGCGTCCATGGATGCCATTTTGAGGGCTCTTGACGGCTTGGGGATGGATAATTGTATGCCCTTGAACTCCAGAGGTATTCGCTGTTCAATTAATATGTACTCCACGGCCCTGACAGCATAGTGTTTAGCTAAATCCCAGTTTAGGCCTAGGGATATGAAGTCTGAGTAGGCGTATTCGTCGAAGGACTCCATGAGGACTTCGTCTAGAGGTTCTGGGTTATACTCCTCGATGAGCTTCTTCACTTCAAGCCAGTCAAGCTTCTCTATTAGGCCAGCGCTTTCGGGTTCGTGTATTTCCATGAGCTTCTTTTCGCCTACAGCTCCAAGGCTGTACATCAATGTTTCAAATGGTATTCTCAGCTTCTTCCTGAGGACTATCATTAAGAGTGCGAGCCCTATTCTCATGAGTGTTAAGTTTTCTGCTGGATCGAGCTCGAAGTATGCGCCATAGGTGTAATCGTTATACTTGCCGTAGGTTGCTGTTGGAACCTCTATTACTTTGAAGTCCCTATACGTTATGGTTCTACTATCAAATCTCTTGAGTCTCGGTCTTGAGCTTACAACTCTCCATAGAACTCTATTTGGTATTTTCAGGTATCTTCCAAAGCCTCTCTTAGGCGGATAGACGACGCATAGGACCTCGGAGTGGAGCCTTCCATGGACGTAGTCGCTGAAGATTGAGGGCGTTTCACCCCATTTCGCCTTGGCCTCCTCATATTCCTCGAGAGCTAAGGCTAATGGTTCTTTTCTCCATAGTGTTGACTCGCTTAGCTTCTCCTCTATGACCGCTGTAACCATCCTGCCAGTTCTACCTCCGACTTTATGTTCGACTACTACGCCATCCGATGTGTAGTCAATGCATCCAATTTGGAACTTCTCGACTAAGTCGCAGTGCGATATGCTTTCAAGATACTTCATCTCGCCATCTTCAATCATAATTCTATTCACGCCGTATGGAGGGGCAAATTCGTAGAAGTTCATGTTCCTCCAAGATTCCTTGCCTCTAGCCGTTAGTTCACCTCGCTTAACGATGCCTAGCTCCTCTAAGAATTGATATTCCTCTCTGGTTAGTTGACCTTTAAGCCTTGGAGACATGAACTTTAATAAAGCCTTAAAGAAGAGCAAGTACTTGTTGTCTGGATTTATTATAACTTTTTCTATGGGCATCTGAAGCCATGATTTTAATGCGCTTAGCCCTCTTGACAGTATATCTCTATCCCACTTGCCGCCTGGAAGTATTATGGTCTCTGAGAAGACAAGCTCCTCTCTCCTGCCTTTTCTACCTTCACGTTGATAGAACTCTCTGAGGCTTTCTGGTAGTCCTACATGGACTATCCTGATGACCGTGCCTATATCTATCCCTTGGCTTAGAGTTCTAGGCGAGATCAAGAGCTTTACAAGGCCTTGCCTTGCAGCTTCTTCAACTGCTGCTCTATAATCCTTAAATGCCAGGTGGTGGTGTGCCGCCACGCTATCTTTATGAGCTAATGGGAGTTCAGTCTTAAGTTTACGGGCAAGCTCCTCGGCTTTAGCTATGCTCTTCGTGAAGACCAAGGTTACACCATAATCCTCGATATATGCCTTCAGTAAATCTGTTGGATCGAAGTCTAGGCTTGGAGTCGGTATGCCTATGGCTCTCGCAGCATCTATGACGTTGTAGACCCTCTCCTTAAATAAATCGAAGTTCTCTAAGGCCTCTATCACGTCATTTCCAACATTGGCTTTCTCGAATTCTCTCCGCTTAGCTCTAAGCTGTTCCCATAGTGACCTTAAGTCTCTGCCTAAGATAACATAAACTCTATTTTCAACTCGAAAAGGCTTGCCCTCAATTATCCTAGTCTCTCTTCCACCTACTCTGCTTAGAAAGGATGCGAACTCCTCAGGATTTTCAATAGTCGCTGTTAGAACAGCTACTTGAAACTTCGACTTGAACATTAACGTCAAGATTTCAATCAAGGCTAAGATGAGGGCTATTTCCCTAGGACCATAGAAGTCCACCTCATCTAGAACAAGGAGGCCGAGCTTAGAGAGAAAGCCGTCTAAGAGGGATTTTCCTGTTGTAGCGGCTTTCTTAACTTCATGCAGGAGAAAAGCTGGATTTGTAACTAGGATATCGCAGCCAGTTAATATTGCTCTAAGCTTTGATCTTCCCTTCTCCTTTATGAGAAGATCGCGTCTAGATGCATCTATGACCTCTACATCAAGCTTTACCGCTGAAGCGTAACTCCTAATTCTCCTAATTTGATCGTTAGCTAAAGCAAGTGTTGGATATACAGCTAACGTAGGGACTTTATGCTTAAGAGAGTATAATAACCATGCTTCTGTTTTCCCCGAGCCAGTACCAGACTTTAAAATAACGTTTAGACCTGAGGTTAAGGCTTCATAAGCTTCGAGCTGATGCTTATAGAGCTTCTTCCCGGATATGGGGAATCCAGATGATAATTGAGGGATGATGTCATTAAATGTCTTGTCAACTTCATCTGGCTTTACAGCTGGCTCAATATAAGAATAGAAGTCGTAGCCTAGGCTTGACAGTAGCTTTGAGGAATCAACTCTATTTAGCAGCAAGGCTTCTCACAATACGCTTTTCTATCCCTTTTTATAGAGGCTACGCTAAGCTTGAAGTAGCATCTGTACACTATTGATTTGCGGTAGTGTCTGCAAAATGAAGTTAAAAAGTGAGAGGCCGAAGTCTATACGCATCGTTCAGCCTAAGGTCAAGCCGAATTATAGGCGAGATTCAAAGTTTACATCAATGATAACTGCTGTGATAATGTTTGTGATAATGGTCTTGAGCTTCATCATTAGCGGTGAGCTCATGATACTCCTCGTAGCAATGGTATTTGTATTGGAAATTACTTCAAGTGTTTTAGGCATGACAAGAGGGTACTATGAATTAGCTGTTAAAGCTGTTAATTCCGTAAATGTGGATGAGTGGGCTTATAATAATGGGATTGCGGTCATGAGGTTAAATGATGGAACTTTAATGATCTTTGATAC
>QMSF01000119.1 GCA_003649565.1 Thermoprotei archaeon
ACATGAATTAGGAGCTCCATGTCTTCAAGAACCGTTAGAGGAGCCATGGCTTGTACCTTCGGCTTATCATGCTGCCCCATGACATATAGAAAGGGTATACCTCGTTGCCTAAGCTTCCTTAATGCCCTTAAAGCAGACCTATAAGCTTGAGGTGGAGGATTAGGAGAATGGAATAAATCACCACTATGAACAACAGCATCTACATGTTCTTCAAGAGCTCTGTCGATGGCCTCCTCAAAGCATAAATACAAGTCTCTTTCTCTCTCAATAAGTCCATACTGCCTATAACCAAGATGACTATCGCTTAAATGAGCTATCAACAAGCTCCCTCAGCTCCAAGAGGCATAACTCCATTTAAACTTCTCAATACTACAATGCTTCTCTTCACATTTTCATTATCTTACACTTAGCAATATAAAGATAGCTTTATGTCACGTATGGAGGAGCAGTCCATTATCGTTTGGACATCCCATACTTCACTGCTACCACTAATGCTACACACATGCATGCTACGAGGCAACCTATGAAAATTAAGAACTCAATGTTACTCAACATGTCTTCAAATGGAATGAGTTGATTGCCTAAGCCTATTACATCGACCTCTACCTGAGCCTGTGAGCCATAGTAAAATGCATTGCCTCCCCATGAAGTCTTAACAATCCAAGTACCAGTTTCGTTGGCTAAGAAACTTAAGCGATATCGCCCTAAAGCATCGGTTAAAACGGTGAATTTAAGCGTTCGTCCTGATGGACTTTTAATTATTGCTTGTACAGGTATATTTGCTAATGCTGGCTCTAACGATCCCTTAACTATGACTTTCAACCCTTTAATCGTCTTTGACGGGGCATATAGCTTCATCGAAGTCCTGCCTTTACTTAATGTTATGTTGCCCTGCAGAAACGTTGTAGTGTAGGTAATGCCTATATAAGCTTTAGGTTCTCCGCCAATATACCAAAAGCTATAGAGCGTAGGCGTTACTTCACGATCACCAGCTTTAGTAGGATCTTCACCCCATACAAACACTATATGTCCTATGGGCGTTAAGCCGAACAAATTAGGATTTTGAGTTTCTACAGGAAGCCAACCGTAATCGCACACATAGAATTGAGCCCATGCATGAAGGGGTTCAACATTGTGAAGCACCCCCGGCTCAACATCTAATAACCCAAACCCTCTTACGACTCTGGCTGGAATTCCTGAAGCTCTACATAGAGCTGTGAAGAGCCTAGCATACTGCTCACAAACACCACGTTTAAGGTGGTATGCCTCTAAGGCTGATAGATTTCTTGGAGCTGTAGGATCGTATACAAGTTTTTCATCGACAAACCGCAATATAGCATAAACTTTATCCCAGATGCTCTTAATGTTTTCAACAAGGCTATTGGCAACGGCTATGAGCTCTGGAGAGTCGGATTCAACGCCACGAGAAGGCTTTAAGTACTTCAACACGTCGCTAGGATAAGTTGTTTGGCTTTTAATAAACCTCTCACTATCTAAGTACTTTATTGCTCTAACATCAACCGTATACGTGACAATTATTGTTACCTGTCCTTTAGCTGGCACAGTCAAATCCCTAAATAATGCATAGGTATTTCCATGACCATCAACAACGACATCGGCTGGCTCTAAGCTGAAGACAGGTCCTTCAACGACTGTCTGATATGGATTTAAGCTGGGTATAATTGCTAAGTAAAGACATGTAATATGGCTTTTCTCGCGAGGATCACTATTCGTGATCTTAATGTATTCAGTCAAGTTATAACGAATGGTCTGAGTTAACCCATTGGCCAGCGTGAAGAAAGTTTCGCTTAAAAGAGTTTCATTAGCCACCTCATCTTTAACTCTAGCTATAACTTTGTACTGCCCTGCAAATGGATAAGAGTCATAGTCTAAACTTACTACAACCCACCAAGCAGATTTTATACTTGAGTACTCTGAGACATCATAATAGCTTCTATTTGCATGCTGGAAAATCAAGCCTAGGGGGTTAATTATATCGAGAGAAAAGGTCAGATTGTACAAATATCCATCTTTAACTCTATGACCGTAAGCTTCAACCTCAAGATATATGTACACCTTCTCGCCGACATAAAAAACATTACCTTCTCTAAGGCTATATCTCCCAATGTCCTCTACATTTTCACATACGAGCAGCTTATTGATCTTTAAGTAGTCATTTTGAGATTGGGAATGGACATTGAACAAGGGAAATACTATGAAAGTCACAAGAATGAATGCTATCATTAAGCCCCTCTTGCAGGCCCCCATCCTCCTCACAGTAATGTATAGTCTATGACATAGCTATAAAGCCTAAGATTTGCCAATCTCTATGAGGCTCCGGTAACACTTAAATAACCATCAATCTCACTATCCTTTTGCGATATACTGCTTGAGGTTGATAGCTATGCCCATGACATTAGCCGAGAAAATTCTCGCTAGAGCATCTGGAAACAAGGAGGTAGCAGCTGGAGACTACGTGACAGCTAAAATCGACGTTGCGATGGCGCATGAGGGAGCCGCATGGGTCATAGATGAACTCATGAAAGCTGGCATCGACAGAGTATGGGATCCAGAGAGGATAGTCATACTATTCGATCATTGGGCTCCAGCGCCAACAGAATTAACGGCGACAATGCACAAGAAGGTCAGAGAGTTCGTCAAGAGACATGGAATAAAGCACTTTTATGATATAAAGGCGGGCATATGTCATCAAATTATGCCCGAGCTAGGTCACGTTAGGCCTGGAGAGCTAATAGTTGGAACAGACTCTCACACAACAACTTATGGCGCATTTGGAGCTGGAGGCACAGGTATAGGAACAACGGACATGGCAGTGGTCTGGGTTACAGGAGAGCTATGGTTCAGAGTGCCTGAGACGATAAAGTTCTACATTAAAGGCAAGCTTCCAAAATACGTGATGTCTAAAGACGTGATACTGTACATAGCGGGCAAATATGGGACAGAGGTAGCCCAATATAAGTCTGTTGAATTTGATGGTCCGACGGTAAAAGAGATGAGCATAGCCTCAAGAATGACATTATCCAATATGGCCATGGAGATAGGAGCCAAATTCGCTTTGATAGCACCAGACGAAAAGACTATAGAGTACGTCAAGTCAAGGACGACCAAGCCCTTCACACCATTGTATCCAGACCCTGACGCCACATATGAGAAGGTCTATGAGATAGATGTAAGCAACCTAGAGCCTCAAGTAGCTTTTCCCCATAGCGTCGGCAACGTCAAACCAATAAGCGAGGCAGAGGGAATAAAGATAGACCAGGCCTTCTTAGGTTCATGCACAAATGGCAGGCTTGAAGACCTAGCAGCTGCAGCTGAAATCCTAAAAGACAGGAAGGTTCACCCTGACGTTAGAATGATAGTAATTCCAGCATCAAGAGAAGTCTATCTTGAAGCATTAAAAGCAGGCATCATCGAGACACTCCTCAAAGCTGGAGCTGTGGTGTGCAATCCGACATGCGGTCCATGCATGGGCACCCACTTGGGATTATTAGCTGAAGGAGAGAGATGCATAAGCTCGTCCAATAGAAACTTCAAGGGCAGAATGGGCAGTCCTAAAGCGGAGATATATCTCGCCTCACCATATGTAGTAGCGGCATCAGCAGTAACAGGTGAAATAACTGATCCAAGAAAGCTTATGGAGGGTAGGAAATGACGACCATAAAGGTTAAAGGTAGGGTTTGGAAGCTCGGAGACAACATAGACACAGACGTCATAACACCAGGCAAATACCTAAGCCCGCCAATGGATCAGCTCAAGCAACACGTCTTAGAACCCATAAACCCCGACTTCGCTAAGCTGGTAAAGCCAGGAGACGTAATAGTTGGAGGAAGAAACTTCGGTTGCGGTTCAAGCAGAGAACAAGCCCCACGAGCACTTAAGGAGGTAGGTATAGCAGCTGTAATAGCTGAGAGCTTCGCTAGAATATTCTTCAGAAACGCGATAAGCATAGGACTGCCGGTTCTGATATGCGAAAGCGTATCACAAGCATTTGATGAAGGCGATACTCTAGAAGCAGACTTCTCAACAGGCGAAGTCAAGAACGTCACCAAAGGAGTAACGCTAAAAGCCAGACCATTGCCGCCAATGATGCTCGAAATACTATCTGCTGGAGGAGCATTAGAACTTCTCAAAAAGAAGTTCGGCAAATAACTTCGCTTCTTAAACTCCACCTTTTTATTTAATGAAGCTTAACACCGTAAAGCCTCTCAAAATTGCTTATGAAAACTTCGTTTACTTGATCTTCGTTTATAAGGCCTTGCTTTAACATGCTTGATATTTCAAAAGCTGTAGCCCATAGTTAAGCCAC
>QMSF01000120.1 GCA_003649565.1 Thermoprotei archaeon
GAAGAAAGAAAGCAATTTACAGCCAAAGTAGCCTATGGAAACGGCACATTTGAATTCGAGGTGCCACTAACTGTTGACACGGACACAGTCAGTGAAAATGATGGCACGCTTCAAGTAGAGCCTGTTGACACTGTCTACATATACTTCACTGATAATGTGAGTGCTACGGGGGCTGCCAAGGTCGTAAGCCTGACTGTTAGCGTTAAGAGCGAGACTGGCAAGATAGAGCTTGACAAGAGCGCCTACCTGCCTGGAGATTACGTTACAATAAGAGTGACAGACATAGATCAAAACGTGGAAACAGATGTCGTTGACAGGATCTCAATCACCATCGCGACGACCAGCTATCCAGTTGGACTGACAATTGATGTGCCTGAGACAGGCGTCAATACAGGCGTCTTCGAGACAAAAATCAAGCTTGTAGCTTTAGAAGACTGGACTCCAGGAGCTGCAGGCCAAGTCCCAGTTGAGATCGGAGATACAATAACTGTGACCTATGTAGACTCATTCAACGCCTCAGGTGAAGAGGAGAAGGTCACGGCTGAAGCTATGGTTGGAGCTGTCGTGGAATACCCAGTTCCATCTGAGGCACCACAAGTAGTCGATCCAACAACTGGAGAGCCAATAGCAAATGTCACTGCTGGCAGCATGGTCTCAATAGCGGCTAACATAACGAATAAGGACGTGATACCGCACAGCTTCGTCTACATCGTTCAAGTGAAGAATGCTCAAGGAGTCATCGTTAAGCTAGACTGGATAAGCGGTACTATTGAGGCTGATGCAACCATGACTCCAGCTGTAAGCTGGACGCCAACAGAGCCAGGCACATACACAATCGAGGTCTACGTGGTTCAAAGCCTAGCTGTACCCGAGCCGCTATCGCTAGTACAGACGCAAGTAATAACGGTATCCTAACCACCTTCTTTACCTATGTTTGAGGTGAAAATTCATGGTGAAGGTTAAGCAAGCATCTCCATTCGTAGTTGCACTAGCCCTGGCCCTCATGATCGTGGGTGTGGCGTCAGCCCAAGCCCTAACAGTTCTAACGCCCACTTCAGGAGCCATATACTATCCAGGAGACACCTTAATAGTTAGTGGGAGAGCTGCTCCAGGAGCCTCGGTATCCATTAAGCTCTACAACCCTAATGGAGTGCTAGTAGCATTTGGAGTAGTAGAAGCGGATCCATCGACAGGCTCATTCAGCCTAAACTTATGCACACTGCCAACACCACCAGGCCCTGAGGGCAAGTGGCCATATGGAACCTATACGTTGGAGGTGTACTCAGCTGGCGAGACCAAGAGCGTCAACATAAACCTCAATCCTCGCGGTGGAACCATAGCCGTAAAGGTCGTGGATGAAAGCGGTAATCCAGTCCAAGGAGCAACTGTTGAGGTTGTTGGGACAGGAATATCGGCATTGACGCAAGCCGATGGATCCGCCACGATAACAATAAGCCCTGGAACCTATGACATCAAGATATACAAGAGCGGCTATGCCCAAGTGCTCTTAGAGGATAAGAGCGTCGTGGCTGGAGAAACACTGGATCTAGGCACTGTGACTCTGGTAAGCCTTGAGAGCAAGATAGCTCAGCTGGAGAATCGAATAGCCCAGCTCGAGGAGCAGATAGCTCAATTGCAAAGCCAGCTTGAGGAGCAGGCAGATCAGATAAGCACATTAACAAGCGAGATAGAGGGCTTGAAGACCCAAGTAACCATGATTAGCACTCTACAAACGGTGACCCAGAACTTGCAGAGCGCGGTTCAACAGCTAACGAGCACGACTCAAAGCTTAAGCGATACCGTGAATAGCCTGAGCGGCACGGTAAGCGGCATGCAGATGCTCTCATATGCCGGCATAGGCGCTGGCATAATAGGCATAATACTGGCGGTTGTAGCAATAGCTTATGTCGCCAAGAAGGTAAAGGCATAAACCCCTTTCTTTTTTGTTTGTTGCCTTTTTATGTTGGCTTAATGCTATTTTGCGTAATTCACGTAAAGCCCCTCTCTGACATTTATCTCAGTTATTGCTCTCGCTTGGAGGAATGGTTATCTTGTCGAGTAGGAGGGGTGCTCGCTTAGTACCCATATCAGAAGACTTGGTGAGAGAGGTTGGTTTGTTAGCTGAAAGAACAGGCAAACCCATTAGAGTTTTGATTGATGAAATTTTAAGTGAAGCATTGAAGGTTATGTCGAGCACTGATGTTAGACCTGAAGAAGCCATGAGGGAATACGTGATAATACACGAGCTCAAAAGGCTTGGCTTTACATTAATACCACTAAGGCTTCTAAATAGCATTCTAGATAACTCAGAGAGCTTAGAGCTTTGGAGGGAAGTAGGCCTTCTCTATGGTGACGTCTTTAGGGTTAAGGGAAAGGAGCTTGAAGAGCTTAAAAGGCTTTTGAGGATCATGTTCTTGGATGCATCAGACGTCGCCTTATCAAGGAATGGTGATGTCGTCGAATTAACCATAGTCAGCATGGGGCGATCTAAAGCGGCTTGCCATGCCTCAAAGATCATGCTCGAAGGCTTCATGGAAGCTCAAGGTTATAAATTAATTGACTCTAAAATTAGTGAAGGAATAATAGTCGCGTCATTTAGGAGGAAGCATGATGAAAAGGAGAATTCTAGCTGCTAGAAAAGATCTAGTGGATAAGCTAAGCGAGATAGTGCGCCAAAAGGGCTTAACGCTATATGCCTACGTTAATAGGCTTATTGAAAGTGCGATTAGAGCTGAGTCGCTAGGATTACCGCTTGAAAGGATAATAGACGAATACGTGGCTCAGCTGAGCGCTAAAACCGCTGGCATGACGTTGACCCCGGCAGACAGCTTTTCTACAGTCAATTTAGATGCATGGAGAAGTGTTGGTGAAAGACTGGCCATCTTAATGTCTATTAGGGGGTTAACCGGCTGGAGGGCTATTGAAAGCATGGTATACACGCTTCTAGAAGGTGCTGCTAAAGTTACAACTCAAATGGTTGGTGACCGTAAAAGAATCATGGTGCTAGGCCAAGTATTAACGAGAGACACATCAAAAGCCTATGCATCCCTAATCGAGGCTGCAGCTAAAAACCTAGGCATTGATATAAACATACATGCATCACAAGGCTACTTAATAATAGAAGAGCTTGAAGAAAGCAAGGAATACACAACACAATTAAGCATAGAACCATAAAGTAACTTGAGCTTCCTAATAACAGCCTCTCACAAAGAAAGCGAATTGAATAGAGGCTATCACTGATTCTGTATAGTTACATTCTAAGCCTTTAACCATATTGAGTATCTGAGAGCCTATGAGCTCTAGGAAGATTTGGAGGGGCTATGCCAAGAAAGTCACAAGTGAAGTCAAGGAGAAGATGATTAGGCTTAGAAGTCAAGGATTAAGCTATAGGGCTATAGCGAGGATCCTAGGATTATCCCCAACAGCAGTCTACTATCACTTAAATGAGGAGTATAGGCTTAGGGATATAGCTAGAGCTGCTGAAAGGAGAATTGTCAAGCCTGAAGATGCTGAGAGAAAGGCCAAGTACATAGCTGAGAGGTATAGAGAGGATCAGGAGTTTAAGGAGAGAGTTAAGAGGCATGCTAGAGAGAGCATGAAGAGAAAGAGGCTTCTAAAGAAAGAGCTGAGAGAGAAATATCCTGAGTATCACGAGGCCCTAAAGACCTATAGTAGAGAGGCTAAGCAGCTAGGCGAAGCCGAGGCTTGGAAGAGGCATAAAGCTAGAATAGATGAACTAAGGAGAAAATATGGAGTTGACTTCCCCTACTAGTCAATTAGAGATTAGATGATATTTCCACATGCAGCATTTCCTTAATTTTATTGGTTACCTCGAGCGCGAGATTCATGTCGATCCCGAAGTACCCATAGAGAACCCATGCTATCAATAAGTCGTTTTTAGCTGCTGCCTCAAGCAGTAGAGCCGCCATGAAGTCGTAGGGATTTATGTCTAGCTTAGCGCTTATCTCCTTGCATACCCTCCAAGCCAAGCTCCAAAGCTTGGATTCAGAGACTGCTCCAGCCATAAGCCACAGTAAACGCTTCTACCGAGAAACAGTTAAGCTTAGCTCACATGAACAGCAGCTCTAAAACTTAGATCGCGCACTGACCATGGAGACATCTTTAATTGCCTATTGGAAAATCCCTATGACCCTATGCTAGCTTGGTGTTACCTCTGTTTAAGAGTCTCTTCTGCATATCAACCGGTTGAAGCGGTAGAAGTGGCTGGTCAAAGTGGTCGAGGCAATCCTCTGGTTGATGTGCGGGTTAAGCCTTGGAGCCTCAATCACAAGCCTAGCATTAACCCTAAGACTGGTCA
>QMSF01000121.1 GCA_003649565.1 Thermoprotei archaeon
GCATAATTGAGGGTAAAAGAGTGAGATCTCCTATTCTATGTGTGCTAGGGCATGTAGATGTCGGCAAGACGTTGCTTCTCGATAAAATTAGAGGAACCGCGACGATGTTTAGAGAGGTTGGGGCCATGATGTAGCGCCTTAAGGCGCTACATGGCAAACCCAGCATATTGGCGCTTCGTTCTTGCCTTGGTCAGCTCTTGAGAGAATTTGTGGTCCATTACTTAAGAATATAAAGGTCGAGATTAAGATACCTGGCTTCCTAGTTATAGACACTCCGGGTCATGGAGTTTTCGTGAACTTAAGGAGGAGGGGAGGGTCAATAGCTGATATGGCAATTCTCGTCATAGATGTACTTGAGGGTTTTGAGGAGATAACATATGAGTGTTTGGAGATCTTGAAATCTCGAAAGGTCCCATTTGTGGTGGCTGCAAATAAGATAGATAGGATACCTGGATGGGTTGAAGGTGAGTTTAGGCCTTTTACTGAAGCTATTAAGCATCAACCTCCTCAGGTTCAGAGAAGGCTTGATGAGCTCGTATATAACATCGTAGCTAAGTTTGAGGAATTAGGCTTTCAAGCTGATAGATATGATAGGATAAGGGACTTTACGAGGACTGTTGCAGTAATACCTACAAGCGCTAAGACTGGAGAGGGGATACCTGATCTCCTCTTAGTTTTAGCGGGCTTATCTCAAAGGTACATGTTAAAGAGGCTTTATGTCAGCGATGCTCCAGCTAAAGGCGTGGTTCTTGAGTGTAGGGACATTATGGGTTTAGGGACCGTTGCTGACGTGATAATTTACGATGGCATACTGAGAAAGGATGATACGATAGTACTAGGCGGACTTAAGGGGCCAATAGTCACCAAGATTAGAAGCATATTAATGCCAAAACCGATGGATGAAATGAGAGATCCCGAAGACAAGTTCAAGAGCGTCGATGAGGTTGTCGCGGCAGCAGGTGTTAGGATAGTTGCTCAAGGACTTGATGACGCTATAGCTGGAAGCCCTATATTCTCAGCTAGAAGCCAAGCTGATGTAGAAAGCGCCGTAAAGCAGATTTCTGAAGAGATATCAAAGATTAGAGTTACAACGGATGCCATGGGAGTAGTCGTTAAAGCTGATACCTTAGGCTCTTTGGAGGCATTGATATCGAGGCTTCAAGAGCTTGGAGTGCCCGTGAGACTTGCGGATGTCGGTAAGATCTCAAAGAGAGATGTTATAGAGGCAGCAATAACCAGAGAGAAGGACCCCTATCGAGGTGTAATTTTAGCATTTAACGTCGGTGTTTATCCTGATGCTGAGCATGAGATGGAAAGCAGAGGAATACCTGTTTTCAAGAGTAATGTCATTTATAGGTTGATAGACGATTACGTTGACTGGGTTAAAAAGAAGATGGAGGAGGACAGAAGGCAAACATTAGCATCACTCATCTTGCCAGGCAAAGCCCAGATATTGAGGGGTTACGTCTTCAGAAGAAGCGATCCTGCAATTGTTGGAGTTGAAGTACTAGCTGGAAGACTGAGACCAGGCTATCCATTAATGAGCGCCAAGGGAAGAAGGCTTGGAGTCATAATGCAAATTCAAGAACAAAAGAAGGTGTTGAATGAAGCTACTGCTGGACAAGCCGTAGCAATATCGATTAGGGGTGACGTAATCATAGGAAGGCAGGTCGATGAAGGAGACTATATCTACGTTGACGTACCTCAAGACCACATTAGAATAATAAGAGAGAAGTTCGCGGACCAATTATCTAAAGAGGAGCTTGAGCTTCTAAATGAAATAACAAAGATAAAGAGAGCTGCTGGCAAATGGTAAGAGATAAGATAATTTGAAGACCTCAAAGTTTTTAGCTAGGTCAAAATGTGAGTTCACGCTAAGGGGTGAAGAAGGACGCCTGAGTTTAAAGTAGTGATATCAGATCCATCGACTGGAAAAGCGCAGCAAGTAACAGTTAGTGGACCCCAAGCTAATGCTTTAATAGGACTTAGAATAGGCGATGAAGTCGACGGCTCAATAGTGGGAATGCCAGGTGTTAAACTCGTCATTAGGGGAGGGAGCGACAGAAGTGGAGCACCAATGAGGCCTGATCTTCCTGGGCCTGTTAAACGAAGACTACTGCTCAGTCAAGGGCCTGGCTTCAGACCCACGAAGAAGGGTTTAAGAAAGAGAAAGCTCGTGCGAGGTAACACCATAACTGAGGACATAGTCCAAATAAACATGGTTATAAAGCGTGAGGGGGAAGGTGGTTAAGCATGACTGAAGACTGGAGGAAAAGACAAGCCGAGCTAAATATAGGTACAACCGGTCATGTTGATCATGGAAAAACGACGCTTACATGGGCTCTTTCAGGTGTATGGGCTGCAAGACACTCAGAGGAACTTAGAAGAGGCATAACACTTAGATTGGGCTATGCGGATACCGTTGTCCTCAAATGTCCTAATTGTCCGCCACCACAATGTTACACTACGTATGCCCTATCAGGAGATACATGTAGATATTGTGGGTCTAAGCTTGAATTTCTAAGGAAGTATTCATTTGTAGATTGCCACGGACACGAAATTGCACGCCCATGAGGGGCGTGCAACGTGAAATGCTTATGGCAACCATGCTTGCCGGGGCAACGCTATTTGACGGTGCCATACTCGTAATCGATGCGACAGTCCCATGCCCTCAACCTCAAACAAGAGAACATCTAAAAGCGCTTGAAATACTCGGAATAAAGAATGTAGTTGTTGTACAGAATAAAGTGGAGGTCGTGCCAAAGGAAAAGGTCATTGAGAATTACCGTCAGATAAGAGAGTTTTTAAAGGACACAATGCTAAGAGATGCACCTATAATTCCAATCTCGGCTCTTCATAAGGCGAATTTGGATGTCCTAATAGAGACCATAGAAAAATACATTCCAACACCTAAGAGAGATCCCACTAAGCCCTTGAGGGCTCTGATAGCTAGATCATTTGACGTTAACAAGCCAGGAACGCCACCTGAGGAACTAAAGGGTGGTGTTTTAGGAGGCTCAATAGTCCAAGGTGTCGCTAAAGTTGGTGATGAAATCGAGATAAGACCGGGTATTAGGATTGAAAAAGGTGGTGGAAGAGTAGAATATGAGCCTTTGTTTACAGAGATAGTCAGTTTAAGAGCTGGCGATGCTGATGTTGAAGAGGCTAGGCCAGGCGGTCTCGTAGGCTTTGGGACAAAGCTCGATCCTTCTTTGACAAAAGCTGATTCGCTGGCTGGTAGCGTCATAGGTAAGCCTGGGACGCTTCCACCAACGCTTATGAGCCTAGACTTAGAGGTTTCACTTTTCGAGAGAGCTGTTGGCACGGTTGACATGGTCAAGGTCGATAACATTAAGCCTAATGAGGTCTTAATGATAAATGCAGGTACCACCACGACGCTTGGCATAGTCACCAAAGCGTCAAAGGACATAGTATCAATAAGGCTTCGAAGGCCTGTATGCGCTGAGCCAGGAACGAGAGTAGCTATAAGCCGCCAGATATCAGGTAGATTTAGGCTTATAGGTTATGGCATCATAAGGTGAGGGCGGAGGGTCTTAGGAATAGTTAAAGTACTTTTTGATACCAATTTGCTGATGGCAATCTTCGAAAAGCCCGTAAATGTTATTGGTAGAGTTGAGGATCTACTTGAAGCTAAGGTAGAGCCCATCATTTTGAAGTCTCAGCTCAAAGAGATAGAGAGAATAGCAAGCTCGAGAAGATGGAGGGCCTCAAGGATAGCAAAGACGCTTCTAAAACTTATTGAGAGCAAGTTCGAGGTAGTCGACGATCCTGGCGGTAATGTAGATGAAGCGATTGTAGGGGTCTCTAAGCGTGAGGGGTTTATAGTTGCAACAAATGATCGAGAGTTACGGCGAAAGCTTAGGAAGAACGGTGTTACAGTAATATACATGAAGAGCGACGGGAAATTTGAGCTTGAAGGATACCAGCCTTAGCCGATTACAAAAAAGTTTAATACAAAAAATTTAAGGTCTCTAAACTCACGCAGCACGCTAAGCAGACATTAATGGTGAAGATGAAATGTATTACTTGGCCACCATCTCTGATGAAGTCAGAATACCGCCTAGCAGGTTCAATGAGAAGCTTGAAGACGTCGCCTTTGACAGCTTGAAGTCCACCTATGAGGGATTGGTCATAAAAGGCCTTGGAATAATAGTCGCGATACTTCAAGTAAAAGTCTCACCTGAAGGAAAGATAATTCCTGGAGATGGAGCCACATATCATAAGGTGCGATTTGACGCACTCATATATTCTCCAGTCGAGGGAGAGGTCATTGAAGGAGA
>QMSF01000122.1 GCA_003649565.1 Thermoprotei archaeon
ATAAGCCATTCAAAGGAGACATCTACATGGTTCAACCAAATGAATGCGATCCATCAGGCTGCAAAAACTGCATTAATATATGCCCTGTAAACGTCGTTTATGTCGCTAAACCTCCATCAAAGGATAAAATGCTCTTTGTAAAGGATTACTGTATTTATTGTGGCGCCTGTGAGAAAGCATGCCCCGTTGATGCCATTAGAGTCATCAGGCAGGACATGAGGCTTGAGGGCTTAAACTCGCCATGGCTCAATATGAGCTATGAGCACTTCAAGAAAGTACTAGCTGGATACAGGCCTCCTAAGCCTAGTGTCTACCATAGAGTTGTTAAGGTAGAAGAAGTTGAAGTCACTCCTCCACCCCCACCACCCATGCCTCCAACCCCTAAGGGATTCCGTAAAGCGGTCGAAGCCATTGAGAAACTCATGAGCCTATTGTCAAGCGTACCTGGGAGAATAATGTTTGAACGATGTGAGCTGGATAAGCTGACATCAAAGTTAAGAGGGGAGAAGAGTGGCTAGGCTTGTAGGCTCTCCCGTGGACTTGGAGACCTTAACCTTAATTATTAACGGATATTCACTTGAGCTGATGAGAGCCATGGAGCATGGACTTGGAGGCATGAAAGCTAGGCCCTTCTTGACCTCATTGCTTACCTTTACCCGAGCCTTAAGCGAGCCAGCTTTAGACGATACTTCCACCACATCTCCTTCTGATACTCCAAGCGCTGAAGCATCCTCTTTGCTTAAATACAGGGTTGACGCTTCTTTCGAATATTCTTCACTTAAAGAGCCTAAGCGTTTAGCCTTCTCAAAATCGTGGAACCCCTCAATTATTAAATCAAGCTCCAGGCTCATGGCAAATCCTCAATAGGAGGTGTTAAGCCATTATAAATTTGTTATCCTCTGAATCAAAGAAATGTATACAGTGTGGCACATGCACCTCAGCATGCGTAGTCTCGAGAGTCACTAGGAGGTTTAACCCAAGGCTTATCATGTATAATATAAAGAAGAATGCTTCGATAGGCGGCGATGACGTCTGGCTCTGCTTGAGATGCCACATGTGCGAGGCTAGATGCCCTAATTCCGTTAAAATCCCTGAAATTATAGGTGAACTTAGAGAACACATCTTAGAGGAACATGGCGAAAAAAGGGCTGTTGAGCTCTACATAGACCTTGCTGAGACCATATTTAATGAAGGCGTAACAGTCCTACCAGTCAGCAATGAAGTTAAAGAATTTAAGGCTGAAAGCGGCCTAGACATTCCATTACTCCCTGAAAACTTCAAAGCTGAGTTAAAAGAGCTTATGAGGAGCATCGGATTTGAGGATAGGCTTAAGAAGGTGATGAGTATTGGTGCAGGAAGAAGTTAGAGGGGAAATCGTCTATTATCCTGGATGCATGTCTCTTAACGTATACCCTGGAATAGCTAAATCGACGCTTGAAATACTAAGGCTTCTAGGCATTAACGCTAAGTTGCCTACAAGCATTTTATGTTGTGGATTGCCTGTAGGGCTCCTCGGCATAGCGAAAAATGAGCATGTAAATGCCCTTGCTTGCTTCAACATAGCTAAGCTCATGGGAAATCCGGATCACATAGTGGTATCTTGTAATGGTTGTTATCTCACGTTCAAGAGAGCGTTGAGCTCAGAGGAATTCAAAGTAAAATGCGGAGTAAAAGCGGATTGTTTGCATATAGCCGAAATGATATGGCGTAATAGGCACAAATTAGCTGAGAGGGCTAAGGTGGATTTAAGTAAGGTGAAAATAGCGGTTCACGTGGGTTGTCATTATAATTACGCTTTTCACGGTGAAACTTTGGGAGGCGAAGACGGGGAGGATATTCTTGAAGACATAGCTTTGGCTTTTAACGCTGAGATAGTAGACTACGAGGAAAAGCATAGTTGCTGTGGTGCACCAGCTGTTAAGTGGACTGGCAATGTTATGCTTGAGCTATCGCAAAGAAAGATAACGAGCATTATTGATAGTGGTGCTGACATGGTTTTAACGATGTGCCCAGCATGTATGTCGATGCTCGATAAGACTCAGTATGAGCTCAAGCAGCTTGAGGAGATAGAGAAAGCCATACCCATACTTCACGTATCTCAGTTAGTGGCGCTAGCATTAGGTTATGACCTTAGGAAAACCGTGGGCCTCCATCTACATCTGTCGACTCAAGAAGCGCCTTTGCCAGGCGTGCTTGTCTAATGCTTGACGTTTTTAGCTATTTTTTCGAGCAATTCTTCTTCGCTTATATCCAATGCATGGAGCCAGGCTTCCACTTGTCTTTCAACTGGTATTACTGTTATGCCAGCTTCTTCGAGGACTTTAACTTCATCCTTGGCGTTTTCATAGTTCCATTTGGGCATTATGAACTTCTTGACCTTAACTCTCCTCGTCTTAATGGCGGCTATGATTTTGCCAGCACCTCTCCAACCTAAGCCTCCTACAGGTCCTACTCTGCCCTTAATGTCGCTTTTACCAGTCATTACAACTGATGGATTTGATGTGTGGTTTGCAAGCTCTGATATGGCTGCTACGCTAAGCGCTAATCCAAGGCTTGGACCTGAAACACCTCCTCCCGGAACTCCTTCTAATGGGCTTACAACTTGGAATCTAAAATCGTAATCGCTTATGTCAATGCCAAGCTTCTCATTTATGTAAATCTTAATGTAGTCAACAGCGTTTTGAGCGCTTTCAATTACGCTTACATCTTCAACTGAAGTCATGGGGCCTATTGCAACGGACTTCGCAGGACCAGTAACATTTACTTTACCTGAACCTCTTCTTGCTGTACACTCGACTATTAACAGCATTCCTCTCCTACCTTGAGGGTCCGTCGCCAAGCCTAATGCCACCCCCGGTCCTTCAGCTATCATGCTCTCTTGAGCATCCATGAGCTCCTTATCAACTTCGTGTTCTAGGAGCTCAGCTGCCTTCTCAAAGTGATATAGCCTAATCTTGTACGTCTCAGGAGTGACTTTTGAAAGCACGTCGACGTCATTTGAACCCAGCACTTCTCCTAATCTTTCAAGATCCTCCTTGTACACTTGAGCTATCTCAGCAAGCCTTATCTTATCACCTGAAATCGCTGCTTTGACGTATTCATTTGCAGCTACGACTTCTTGGCTTCTAAGCCTATTGGCTTCCCTGATAACCTCTGCTACGACACGGGGCGACACCATTCTGAACCTCTTAATTATGCTTAAAACACCTTCAGGTGTCACTTCATCATGTAGATGGGGCATGTACTGCCTTAGGTGAACCTTTATTACGTCTAATCTCTCCATGTCATTTCTTGGTAGCGGTATTTCTATTATGTAGGGCTCAAACCTGTTGAGCACTGCTTCATCTATTGCGTCAAGCCTATTTGTAGCAGCTATAACTATCACGTTTTCTAGAGGCTGCAAGCCATCAAGCTCAGTTAGTATTTGAGCTGTGAGTCTATCGCTTATGGGGTCTCCCTTCCTCTTGCCTGCTATCACATCAAATTCATCAAAGAATATTATGCTTGGAGCATGCCTTCTAGCAAGCTGGAACAGATCTTTAATGTTCTTTTCAGGCTCTCCAACCCATTTAGCATTGATTAATAACTGTGCTGCTGGCACATAGAAGAACGTGGCGTCGTTTTCTTTTGCCACAGCCTTTGAAAGATATGTTTTACCACAGCCAGGCTCGCCCCAAAGCAGAAAGCCCTTTGGAGGAACCCAATTCAACTTGCTTGCAAGCTCAGGTTTAAGGCTAAGCGATATTATCTTGAATATTTTCTCTTTAATTCCGAAAAGCCCTCCAATATCTCTATAGCTCACGGCTGGCTTTATCTTGAGGACTGAGCTTAGAACTTCAGTACTCTTTTCCTGTTCAACATAGCCTCTAAGCTCTCTAGCTACAAGCTTAAAGTCGTCTATCGTGACCTTGTATGAGAACTCTTCTCCCCTTGAGAAGCCGAGTCTCCTAAATAGCTTCTCCCTTAGCGGCTCAACTTTCCTAGACCTGACTTTGTTACATGCATCTATGATGTCAAAAGGTGTAAGTTGTGTCTGTCTATACGCGCTGACGGACTTCTCAAGTATTGACATTATCTCTTCGGGATTTAGATACGTCCATCCATATTTCTTCAACTCGGCCTTTAAGACCGCTAGCAGCATATCGCGCGTGATGTTTTGATCTAGGTCTATGACGTAGGCCCTTCTCCTAATGTCTTCTCTAATTGCTTCAAACTTATTCGTAGCAGCTATGACAACTACCCTTTCATTAGTGTTTATTATTCTATTGAGGTACTCTATGAAGGCATCTTGAACCCTTATG
>QMSF01000123.1 GCA_003649565.1 Thermoprotei archaeon
AAGCCTTTATCGCAAATGACCACTGGAGTCAAAAGCATAGACAATCTGCTAAATGGAGGATTAAGACCTAAAGCCATTTATGAGCTTTGTGGCCAGCCAGGAACAGGTAAAACACAGTTATGCCTACAGCTATCAGTTACGGTGCAGTTATCAGCAAATAAAGGTGGCCTTGATGGCAAGTGCTACTTCATGGACACTGAAGGAACCTTCAGCCCCGATAGAATCAGAGCTATAGCTGAAAGGTTTGGCTTAGATCCAGAGGAGGCTCTAAATAACGTGTATGTCATAGACATAATGAATACTGATCATCTACTACATGTAGCGACATCAGATTTAATCAAGGCCGTCGAAGAAGGAGTAAAGCTGGTAGTCGTCGACTCATTAATGTCAAGGTTCAGGACTGAGTACTCGGGCAGAGAAACATTGGCTCTGAGGCAGAGCAGATTAGGCTATGTCTTGGACTGGCTCATAAGAATAGCAAGGCTATACGAGATCATTGTAGTCGTCACGACACCAGTTATGGAGGTTCCAGTAGCCTTTGCAAGCCTGACTGAAAGAATAAGGCCTGTTGGAGGAACAACACTGGCACATGCAACAACACATAGATTCTTCCTGACAAGCAGAAGCGAGAAGGGAGTTCTCAAAGGAACCATGACAGTTCTCGATAGTCCAACATTGCCGTATGGCGCAATGGCGAACTACGTAATAACCGAAAGAGGAGTAGAAGATGCCCACTAAAACTCCATCCACGAATCCCAAGTCATTAGACCCCCATATAGCAGAAGAGCTGCTAAGACTCATTGAAGTTAAAGGCCAATCATGGGTTAAGAGGAGCCTGATGAGGTTATACGACGTCTATGAATGCAAAAACGATACTTGGGCTGTTAGGGGCAAGAAGAGAATGGGCGACGCTGAGCCTCTGTACATCGTCAAATACGACAAAGAAAAGAAGAAGTTTAAGTGTACATGCCAGCAAGCCTATAAGCCATATGCAAGCAGCAGAAGGCGTGCATGTAGCCATATAGGTGCATGCCTATTCTACCAAATCTTCTTTTAACTCCTTTTAAAGGTGGGCTAATGGGTCGGTCCTACCTAATAATCGGACCTGGCAATAAACCCCTCTTAAAGTCATTAGAGTTATCAGGAGGCAATGCCATAATCGTAACGGATAAACCTTTAGACTTCAAGGGATTGATAGAAGTTTTAGACATATTTAAGCAATTCTCATTCCTAGCTTCAATACCTTCGAGCTTATCATCAAATGACAATTTAATATTGGATCTCTATGCTCATGCCTTGAGGTTATCAGCAATGAGTGAATATGCCAGTATGAAGACTTACTTGAGATTATGCGAGGTGTTAACGGCATCCGCTAAGGCTAAATGCTTTAATCTCTACATCAGCTACTGTGGAGAAAAGAACTCGTGGCTGTATAAGAGGCTTAAAAGCATAATTGATGAGGAGGTTATGTGTTAACCCATGGAAATAAAGATCATCCCAATAAGGGGAATTCCAATACCCATAAAGCCCGGTGATGACATAGCTAAGATGATATGTGAAGCCACGGATGAACAAGGAACACCACTACAAGACGGTGATGTCCTCGTAATTTCACATAAGATTATCTCCAAGTCAAGGGGGTTAATTCACAAGTTAAGCGACATTAAGCCCTCAAAAGAAGCCATGGAGCTCTCAAAGAGCTTAAATAAACCCCCTGAACTCGTTGAGCTAATCCTTAGAGAGACCAATAGGATAGTTAGGCTTAGAAATGGCATAATCATATGCGAGACGAAACATGGCTTTGTATGTGCAAATGCAGGAATAGACATTTCAAACGTTGATGGAGGTCTTAGCGCTGTAACTCTCCCTCCAAATCCAGATGAAGAGGCCTTTAGGATAAGGGAGTCTATCAAGAAAATGAAGGGAGTTGACGTAGCAGTCATAATAAGCGACACCCATGGAAGACCCTTTAGGAGAGGCCAAGTAAATGTGGCAATAGGCGTAGCTGGAATAAAGCCTCTTAGGGATAGAAGAGGCGACAACGATCTCTTTGGTTATACCCTCAAGTCAACGGCCATTGCTATAGCTGATGAAATAGCATCAGCAGCAGAGCTGGTAATGGGACAGGCAAATGAGGGTATTCCAGCAGTCATAGTAAGAGGGTTGGAGTACCAAAAATGTGATGAATCATCAATAAAAGATCTGATTATGACGCCTCAAGAAGACTTATTCCGCTAAGCTAAGCGAAGGGTTTAAAACTAACCACATATGCACAATATCAGATCACGAGATACCATCGAGGCGGAGGTTTCCAAGACATGAGCAAGCCCAAACCAGTTGGAGAAAACGTGGTTCTTGTAGGAAACAAACCAACCATGAACTATGTTCTCGCAACAGTAATACAGTTCAACCAAGGAGCGAACAAGGTCGTCATCAAGGCTAGGGGAAGGGCCATATCGAAAGCCGTTGATGCAGCTGAGATCGTCAAAACCAGGTTCCTAGTAAACCAAGTAGACATAACCGACGTCAAAATCGACACAGAGAAAGTAGGCGAAGGCGAACAAGCCAGAAACGTCTCAACAATAGAGATAACGCTAGAGAGAAAGGCATAAACGCATAGAGGGCCTGTCTGAGCCTTTTTTATTCCCTTTATCACATGTTTTTCTTTAATTTCGATCTCCTGATTCTATCGAATGCCCCATAAAAAGAAAGATCTTAGAAAAGAAGAACAGAAATTTTTCTTTTTACTCACGCTACTATGAACCTAAAGCTCTTGCAAGTGCATCTCTAACTTTCTTGTTTACTTCTTCATCAGGTACTCTCTTGAAGAACTCCAGCCTTAATGTATCGAAATTCCACTTGATCTGGCCATCCTTAATGTCGTAGTCGATGACTATCCTAACGACATCACCTTTATCGGCTTTGATTTCATTGACCAGAACTTCAAACAACATTTTGTTGAGTTCACCAACAGCTCTAATGGCCTCTTGCGTATCTACTTGCCCTTTCACTTGAGCCATGAGGACTCTTCTCGCCTTATCAGCATAAGCTCCAGCTATTATCAGACCTGTGTTCAACGTCGGCATGTTCTATACTTTACTTTACTTCAGCTTATAAGCGTTAAATTTATGTCCACATTGAATGAATGTTCCTTTAAACCTTAGCTAAAGCTCTCTAATTATGAAACCCTTTTTCTCAAGCGTTCTTTTAACCTCTGGTATACTTGCTTGAATTGCTAAGATTGCATGGCCGCTAGGCCACGAAGCCAGTATCTTAGATGGCTTGGATTTAAGTTTAAGCAGTACTTGTGTACGGCACATGTTCCTATTTTCTAATTGGCTTTTGTCTACATGGCATTCAACTAGATAGGCCTCCTTAAGCTGTGGATCACAGCTTATCATAACGGAGTCGCCAAGCCTCAATGGAACATCAACAGCAACGCTTTTGTCCGTCTCAAAGTGGCTTTTCAATTTCACTCTATCCTTGCTTAATGCTAACGTTATCGCTGCGGTACAGTGAGCTAAGATGAGACTTTCATCTTCTTCATTTATCGCAGCTATGTTGCCCATGAATGGATGGCTTAGCTCCCGTATTGATATCATGCATGCAGCAGCCTGGATATCAGCCTCGCAAATTCCTAGAATACCCTTTTCAGCTAAAAGCGAAATTGCCAGGCATGGAGTTACATGGATTCTCTTAATTACTTCAAAACAGTCGACAGTAAATATGTTGCATCCGGTCTTCTCGAGAATCTCACCAACGGCTTCCTTAAATGCCAAGCTTAGCTGAAGCTCTTGTTGAGGTACTTGGACTTCGCCTTTAAACTCCGATAGAAATCTATGTACTAGATCAGTGCTCTGCCTATACTTTTCTACGTATTTTTCAAGCTCATTGTTACTTAGATGCTTAATCTTCACCTTAAGCCTTTGAGCTAATGTTGCAGGGCATGCTACATCAAATGTTCTTGGAGCCACGTCACCTAAAATGGTCATACACTTTTCAAAGGCAATTCTCCTATCTTCAAGCTCAAGCTTTTCGCCTTCAAGCTCTACAAATTTAACTTCGACATTTAACCCTAAGCATCTAAGCCTAGTGCAAGCCTCTAAACTTGATGGGAGTGAGTTGCTCTCGCCGTGAGCTATGAGTGTAACTGGCATATTGCTCCATTTCGCCACTTCAACTGCTAGTTTAGAAGTACCCCCAGTCAAATGCAAGATTAAAAGGGGGTCTTGTAGTTCAAGGATTTTATGGCGAATTGCCCATGCCTCATCAATTGACGTGACTGTTTCAGAT
>QMSF01000124.1 GCA_003649565.1 Thermoprotei archaeon
GCATGTAGATGGCTATTTACAATGCCTTGGCTAGGCATGCCACCATATGGTTTTTACCCGCCACCGTACTATTGGTGATACTATAATCCATATATTGAAACAGCTTTTCAAAGACATATTTTTTCTTGAGAAAATTTATCTATAGCATTAACCTTATCATCTTCATGAGACAGGTTAGATGGTATAAGCAGGATTTGGGGAATCCCACGATTATTGAAGGTGATTATTTAGATCTTAGCTCGGCCATTAATATGCTTCGTGAACTTAAAGTGACTATTGGAGAGCCTCCTGATGGAATACCATGGCTACTCGGATTTGAGAGGGATGATAGTGCCTTTATAGAGTTCGTCAAGACGGACCTTGAAGATTACGATGTCAGATACGAGAATCCTAGAGTTGGAGAGAGCTTGATGGGTTCATTAAAATATAATGAAGCAGTTAATTGTCTAAAGGACTTCTATGAAGGGAGGGAATTAAGATGGAAGTTCAAGTTGGAGCCCTATTGACATATAGATGACTTCATAGGAGTCTTCTTTTCAGTAACGTAAAACTGCAAAAGAGGTTTTTGTAGTCTTATGGGATGTGTGGCTGAAGGAGAGGGTTTTAACGTAACATCTATAGTCATTGAAAGTACCACTAGGAGCAGGTATTGCCCTAAAATTAAGAACATTAAGATTAAGCTCATAGCTGATGCAGATACTCAAAAACTTATAGGTGCTCAGGCAATTGAAGGTGAAGGCGTCAGTGGCAGAATAAATACTCTAGCAACTGCGCTTACAAATCACATGAGCGTTTACGACGTTTCTATGTTGGATCTTGCATACAGCCCTCCATTTGCTCCTGTATGGGATCCAATAATAGTGGTTGCTAACGTTTTGCTAAGAAAGATGAAGCGACAATAGAGTTTTATTGTAGTTGTTCATAGCGTTTTAAGATAAAAGCCCAAGGCTTAGACACGGTAATCAATAAAAGCCTAGGGAATAATCGTGTTTAGGGGGCTTTGAAATTCTTGAGGAATAACGTTGTTGAAGTTAAGTTAACGCTACCTGAGGAAGTCTATAAGTGGTTCTCCATAATCGCCAAGAAGGATGGCGTAAACGTGGAAAAGGTAATTGAAAATGCATTGCATGAGGTTTATCAGTTTAAAAGAGAACTTAGGGATATCAGAAGATTCTATGAAATAATGGGGTTATTGGGAGATACGACTAGTCTAGGCCAGGTTTTGAGTTATACCATAAACCTCGGTGTAATATTACATTATGTCGCGGAGCACTTACTGGATGGTCTTGAAGGTGGAGGAAACTATGTTCTTGATGATATTAAGCTTGTTGAAGAAAAACCTGGAGCATATAGAGGTGTGTATTTTGAGTTCATTACTAGAGATGTAGGTAACTCAAGCATCGACTACTTCACATTGCAAATTCAACATGATGGTTTATATCTTGATGTCACATCCACTTTAAGTTTTAACTCTAAGAGAGAGGTAGATGAGGCTATAAGAAGACTAAAAAGAGCTACCATGAAGGTTGTAGAGGCAGACGAACTTAAGAGTATAGAGGAAAGGCTCGCGCAAAGTGGAGGTAAGCTTAACATAGACATCAGCGATGATGGCGAAATCATTTACTTGACATTCATGGCTTATGCAAATGAAATAAATGCTCTACCAAAACTACATCAAGTTGACAATGTGCTCAAAATGATATATGAAGTAGCGGGGATAGAGAGAGTTGCCCGTGAGTGATAAACATTGTTACATAAAGCTTTTACGTTGTGTTAAATGAATTTAAACAGAGCTATGTCAAGTCACTATGACCTGAAATTATCCCATATCAGAACATTTCTCATTGCTGCAGAGCATAGTAGCTTTAGAGAGGCTGCAAGAAGATTAGGCTTGACTGTTGCTACAGTCAGTAACCATATTGCCGCTTTAGAGTCTTTTTTAGGGATTAGGCTTTTTGAAAGAGGAGCTAAAGGAGTAAAGCTGACAGCTGAGGGTCAAAGAGTTTATGCAGAACTTAAAAAGCTTATTGATGGCTTAATGGAGATTAAGGAGAAAGTTAAGTTGTTAAGTGCAAAAGCTAGCACTATAACCATAGCTTCCATGGAGTTATCATTGAAACACATAGTGCCCTGTGTAATCTCAAGGTACAAGAAAGAGATTGATCCTAATAGCTCATTTATATTGAAGAGGGGGGATGAAGCTTATTGCATAAAGGAGATTAAAGAGGGGAAATCAGACATAGCTTTTATTGAGAGGCTACATGAAGTTCACTCGGTAAGAGACCTTGAATTCATGGAGATAGCTAGAGATAAGCTTGTTATTGTATCACCGTTAGGTTGGAGGCTGACAAGAAGAGTCGATATCAAAGAGATTTCAAGAAAGCCCCTAGTCGTATGTAATTTAGAGACTAGTTTAGGTGGATTCGTGAAAGCCTTCTTAGAAGCAAATGGCTTAAAATACGATGAATTAAATGTTAAAGCGGAATTCCCAAGTATTTCGTCAGTCTTAACAGCAGTTTCTCAAGAGCTGGGTTTGACCATAGCTCCTCTAACGTCAATAAGAGGACTGATAAGTCACTATGATAATCTAAAGATAACTCCTATTAAAGCTGAGAAAGGGTACTTAATATTCTATGCTGTAAAATTAGAGGAAGCCGAGAGGGGGGTCTCACTTTGGAGTTACTTAGCAAAATTAAGGGATGAAGCGCAGGGAATGCTTCCATGCGTTAAAAGGATATCTGAAAGAATATGGAAGCTTATGAGATAGCAATTTCATTTATGCCTCATAAAGACAGGTGCCGAAATAAAGCTGGAATAAAAAATCAGAGCTCAATAAAGAGACGTTAAAATTCAATATAATTCCCTTAGCATAAAATGATTTAGAGGGCAATACATCTCGGTGAGTATGGCTTTGAGTGATGAGCCCATAAAGAGCGCATTAGTTTTCAGATGGACATGGAATATAGTTAAGAGCGTTGATGAGCTTGAGAGGAGATTGAAAGAGCGGTTATTCTACGTTTTAAGGCCTAGCAACGACGTCATTGTTGCTACTAGCCTAACGAATCCATCCATGATAATCTTCGTCCTCATATGTAGAGGAGACGAAGGAGATCTCATAGTAATTCAAAATCCAGGAGGATGGTATGACGAGAAGGATATCATTGAGCACATGCCGCTTTTCGAGAAAAGCGCTGGGATAAGGCTTATATGGTTAAATAAGGAGGTTAAAGGCTAGAATATGTATTTTAATGAAGAACCCAGAGAATCGCTCAGCGTCTTTTGCTCTGCAAAATGCTTGATAACCTCTAAACTATCTTTGAATTTTCTACAGAGCTCTTCGGCATCTTTTAGGTTTATTTCCAAGTTTGTTATTCGCTTTAATGCCGAGAGTAAAGTAAAGCTTGACCAATAATCTATCCAGCCTAATTGGGGAAGCAATACGTGGATTAAATAAGGAACATGTACCCATAAGCTTATGGCTCGAAAACCTTTCTTATGTGCCCTCTTGAGCATTAACGTATAGATGCTAGAGGGACCTCTATACTCAATGGGAGAAAGAAACTCTAATTGGAAACATCTTTTTAAAGATTCATCTGGCAATACATAGGATACCTTTGGCTCCTCTACGTGATCTATAAAGCCACCTATAGTGTAAATGGACTTAATCCCGGCATTCTCAGCTATCTTTAACAACATATCAATGAAAAGTCGCCATTTCAAATTGGGTTCCGGACCATTAATAATCAGCACTTCACGATTCTCAGATAGTAGTACTTGATATTTACCTGGCTGAAAAGTCTTTGCTATGCCGTTTCTTATTGTTACAATAGGTCTATTAAGTGTGTAATCGATAAAAGAGTCGCCATTTATAGTACCTACTTTTCTACATTGAAGATGTTTAATCAAATAATCTATAGAGTGGGAGACCACGCCCCCACCATCAGCATAACCAGTTAGGCCTATTATTAAGAGAGAGGATCTTATGATGTCTGGAGAGAGAGCCTTTTCCATGGCTCTTCGCGATACATCTAAGAGGCATTCATGCTTATTAAGTTAATGGTTACAATAGCATTGTTTTTACTTCATGGAGCTGCTGTTATAGCATTTAATAGTACGATCAACATTATGAGTATTATCAGCAGTGTTATTATCTTAGACGTAGGATCTTTACCTTCCCTCATTATACCCCCACTAGACTATACTACGAGAGGCTCTTAAGCTACGGTATTACGGTTTTTAAAGTTTTTGCATTAACCTCGTTAACGC